>JASHVT010000158.1 GCA_030039515.1 Nitrososphaerales archaeon | reverse complement strand
GAGGACCGAGGCCGCTGTCGGGTTTCTCAAGAGGTTCGACGTCGTGGTTTCGGCCCTTCCCCACGGCGCGGTCCACTTCTCGGACGTGGCAGCGGTGCGTGCAGGTGCGAAGATGGTGAACATAGCCTTCGAAGACGAACAGATGGAGCTCGACTCCGAGGCCAGGAAGAACGGGGCAGTCTTGGTCCCGGGCTGCGGCCTAGCCCCGGGCCTCGGCGGGATCGTCCTCGCGCACGCCCTTCGCGAGCTGGGTGGCGGTGACGAAGGGCACATACTGGTGGGGGGCCTTCCTCAGAAGCCCAGGCCGCCGTATGGCTACAGGCTCGTATTCTCTATCGTAGGGCTCCTGAGGGAGTACACCGACGACGCCAGGGTCTACAGAGGAGGCAGGCTCGTGAAGGTGGCGCCGTTTTCGACGGTGGAGGAAGTGAGCTTCCCCAAGCCCGTGGGACGGCTAGAGGCGTTCTGCACAGACGGCCTGGCCAGCCTGGTGTACACCATGAAGGGTATGAGGACCTTGGACGAGAAGACGCTGAGATGGCCCGGGCACGTGGACAGGATGAACCTCCTCCTAGAGACGGGGTTCTTCTCGAAGGAGCCCGTCCAGGTCGGAGGCAAGGAGGTATCACCACTAGAGGTGTCATGGGAGGTCCTTCGGAGCAAGCTGTCCGAGGGCGACCGCGAGGACATGACGGTCATGCGGGTGGCCGCCAAGGGGAGGAAGGGCTCGCTGACCTATGACATGCTGGACTACTACGACCTCGAAGGAGGGGTCACGTCGATGGGGAGGACCACGGGCTATACGGCTTCGATTGTCGCCCAGATGATCGGCTCGGGAAGGATCTCCGGGAGGGGCGTGCTCGCCCCCGAGACGGCGGTCTCGGGGAAGCTGGTCGCCGGGCTCTTTGGCGAGCTCGCAAAGAGGAACGTCAGGTTCAGCAAGAGCCGGTAGAAGGCTACCTACGGACCCTCTCGAAGGAGTCGGTAAGCTGCAGGCTGATGTGCTTCGTCTGGAGGAACTCCGCCAGCCCTTCCATCCCGGTCTCCCGTCCAAGCCCGCTCTGCTTGTACCCACCGAACGGGACCTCGGGCCCTGGGTTGAGGTGTCTGTTGACCCACAGGGTGCCCGTCCTGATCCCCTGCGAGACCTTCATTATCCTGGGGAGGCTCCTGGACCAGACGTCCCCCGCCAGGCCGAACCTCGTGTCGTTGGCGATGGATATCGCCTCGTCCTCGTCGTGGAACGGGAGGACGCAGAGGACTGGACCGAAGATCTCTTCCTGGAATATCCTCATCGACCTGTCGACCCCTTCAAAGTACGTGGGCTGGACGTAGAAGCCTTCCTTGAACTCCCCTTCGCTGAGCCTCTCGCCTCCGTGGGACAGCTTCGCACCTTCTTCCTTGCCCGACTCGATGAAGGACAGGACCCTCTCCATCTGAGTGCCGGATATGATCGGGCCCATCTCGGTGGCCGGGTCCATCCCGTTCCCTATCCGTATCTTCGACACCGCCTCGCCATACTTCTTCATGAACTGGCCATAGATCGTGTCCTGGACGAGCAGCCTCGAGCCTGCGTTGCAGGACTGACCCGCGCTCCTGAATATCGACCAGACCGCGCTGGGGAGCGCTGCTTCCATGTTTGCGTCGTCGAATACGATGTCCGCCGACTTCCCCCCGCACTCGAGGTTGACCTTCTTGAGGTTGGCCGACGCCATCTCCATTATCCTGCTCCCCGTCTCTGTGGACCCGGTGAAGGAGACTTTGTCGACCTTGTTGCTCCTGACGAGCTCGGAGCCCACGGTGTCTCCGGGCCCGGTGACTGCGTTGAGGACGCCAGGCGGGACCCCTTCGACCGTGCTGATGAGCTTGACGAACTCCATGGATACACCTGAGGTGTATCCCGCGGGCTTGATCACCACAGAGCACCCCGCAGCTAGCGCAGGACCGAGCTTCCACGAGAGAAGTGAGATCGGCGAGTTCCACGGAACGATGAGCGCGCAGACGCCGACGGGCTCGTGGACGACGAGGCTGATGTCGGTGCTGCTGTATCTCGGGATCCTGCCGGCTACATGGCGCGCGGCGGACGCGTAGTACTCAAGCACGTTGGCCGCGTTCAGGAGCTCGCCTCTCGCGTCGGCCAAGGGCTTGCCGTTCTCCAGGGTAAGCAGCACGGCCAGAGGCTCTAAACCGCCGCGCAGGAGCTCCGACATCTCCCTCAGCGCCTTGGCTCGCTCTTGGGGCCGTTTCGAGCTCCAAGAACCCGAGTCGAACGCCATCCTCGCTTCGTCTATCGCGTGCGCGACGTCGTCCCTCGTCGACTTGGCGGCCTTGGTGACGAGCTCGCCTGTCGCAGGGTTCCTGCTCTCTACCAGCCCGCCAGTCGACTCCACCCACTTCCCCCCGATGTAGTTGGAGTAGGTCCTGACCTCGCCCTTCGTCTGCAATCCGAAACGAAGGTCCGTCCAGTCGATATAAACTGCGCGAAGGGAGGCAGCGGTCAGAGCAAAGCCTTCGACCCGGAGATGGTGAAGCCGCTCTTGTAGACGGCCCCCAACCTAGGCATGACCTCTCCGAGCTCGAGGCTCGTCTTAATCGATCCCCTACCTAGCCAGACATCCGCCGCCCTCGAGTTTGACTTCAGCACCTCTATCGGCTCGTCCACCTCATGCTGGCTCGGACCGGTCTTCGGGAACCTCCTGAACCCGAACACTGGCCCGAAAGACGGGAGGTCCTTGGGTTCGCCCTCCTTATCGACCGTGACGTCCACTCTGAGCGTCACTTCTGCTCCCTTTACGCAGAAGCCGCCGAAGGAGGCGCCGGCGGAGACGGGTTTCAGCCCAGGGTTCAGGGGGTGGAGCTTGGTGATCGCTATCTTGTCCGCTAGCCGTTTCTGGTAGCCGTTGACCAGGCCGCGAAGGAGGGACCACTCGGTCGTCACCCACATCACAGGGAAGAATATCCCGGTCCTAGTCCCGTGCCTGACCTTGACTCCGACGGCGGCCTCGTGATACAAGGTCCGGTCGGGCATCGAGGAAACCATGTCCCTCCCCGCCTCGCTCACGGAGACTATCTCGCAGACGTAGCCGTGGCACAGACCGCCGTCGACGACAAAGGGGTCGGGTATGAGCCTCTCGAGCTTCGAAGCCTCCGCCTCGAAGTACACCGAGACATAGTCCGCGCCGTAGTGCCATGGCCCCTCCTCGATGGCCGAGGTCTTCCCGGGGACGAGAGGGTGTCCGAGCAACTGACCTGTAGGCCGGTCAAAGGTAAAAAAGCGTTGGCGCCATCCTCTGGCTCAATGCGCCTTTGTGAGTTCAAGGCGGCGGGGGCGGGTCAGGGCAGGCTCGGGGTCATCGAGGGCGACGAGGTATTCGCGGTAGTGGGGTATGCGACGATGTCGGACTTCCTGGCTTCGGATGAAGGGACGCGCCGCGTCGCAAGGGAAGGAGAAGGCCGCCCGCTGTCCTCGGTCGCCCTGCTCGCGCCTGTGCCGAGGCCAGGGAAGATAGTGGCCGCCATAGTGAACACGCAGGCCATGCTTGGAGGCGACGACATCAGACTTGACAGGCCGAGGCTCGACATGAAGGCTCCTAGCGCAGTGATAGGCCCGGGACAGACTATCCAAGCCCCCGGCTCGGGGATCAGGCCCGAGGTGGAGCTGGCTGCCGTTGTTGGCAGTAGGGTGTCGAAGGCCTCGCCCGCCCAAGCCAAGGCGTGCTTCGCCGGCTTCACGATACTCAACGACGTGACGGCGCCCGCCGACTCGAAGGAGGACGCATACGAAGCATACAGGCGCGACAGGACGACGGGCGAGATCAGGAGGTCGCTGATGCGGGGCCCGCTCTTCCGGTCGAAGAACCACGACACGTTCTGTCCCATCGGGCCGTGGATGGTCACGGCCGACGAGCTGGACACGTCGAGCCTGAAGATGACAACGAGGTTCAACGGAAGCCTCGTGCAGGTAGGCTCGACCTCGGAGTACATCTTCAGACCTGAGGAGATCGCATCGTACGTCTCGGAGTTCCTCTCTCTGGAGCCGGGCGACATAGTCTCATGCGGGAGCGTCGGGTGGGCGCCGG
>JASHVT010000157.1 GCA_030039515.1 Nitrososphaerales archaeon | reverse complement strand
AGCGCGACGGTGTTGCCTGCATGACCCGCGTCCTGAGGAAGTCGAGAGGGATAGCCAGCGTCGTCGGGATGCTCTTCATGGTCGTGATATTCATGCTGGCCATAGGAGCGCAGGTGTACATCTCGGGCCTCGAGGCGCAGTCGGCGCAGGCCGCCCAACAGGCGCAGCAGGTCCTTGCAGAGCACTCGACCGAGTCCCTCTCGTACGCGACGTCATCCTCGGGACTCGAGGTGACCGACACCGGCCCCTCGTCCGTGCAGGTGGTGGCCATGATCCTGAAGTTCCAGAACGAGACAGTGTACGACCTCGACTCGGCCTCCTCCCCGCCCTTCGAGCCGACGACGATCCCTCCCAGCGAGGCGGCCGAAGTGGCGTCGCTGGTCCCAGGAGGGACGTGCTCGCCCGGGACGGCGACGTGCGCCTCCGAGTACGAGTCGATAGTCGGATCAGGCGCGACGGCCGGAGACTCGGTCGGACTCGTCACTTCCTTGGGCAACACCTTCTGGTACACCCCTGGAGCGACGGACGACTCCGGCGCGGGGAGCGGCGCCTCCGCCTACTACTGGACGCAGTCGACCGAGTCCACAGCGTCGAGCGCGTTCGTGGGGATACCTGGGCTCTCGTTCTCAGGGAACGCCGGCGCGTACTACGAGGTGCAGGTCCTCGTGTCCTATTGGCAGTCGTCGACCTCCTCCACCGTGATCGAGTTCGCGGTCTCGCTCACGACGGGCGACACGTTCCTGTTCTGCGGCGGGCTGTACTACTCCGACCCCGCGCAGGCGACGACCGACTTCGCCCCAGGCAACGAGTGCACGACCTCGGCAGGAGTCTCGCTCGGGCCCACGGACAACACCCAGTGGAGCTGCACGGTGTCTGGCGACGAGTGCGCATTCGAGGGGACCGCCTTCGTCTACTTCAAGGACGCGGGGACGTTCCAGCTCGAGTTCAGCGGCTCCTCTTCTGACACGGCCTACGTCGCGGCCGACTCGACGATGGCCGTCATGCTGGCTTCGTGACGCCCCTGGTGGGGACGGCGACGAGGTCCTCGAAGAACCGCCTCGTGGTCCCGCTCGCGGGGGAGTCGATCGGGTCGACGCTGAGCAGGACAGGGAGCCCCATGACGGAGTGGCCCAGGGCAAGGCAGTTCCGCGGAGGGAGGGTGCGGACGATCGCTCTGACGGTGTCTGCGTCCACCATCGACGCCTGCGAGACGAGGGAGAGGTCCGCGTCGTTGCTGAAGCTGTAGAGGAAGATGTTGTCAACCTGCCTGTAGATCCTCTGGTCTATCGCGTCGGGCTGGTTCGTTACGAAGACAGTGAAGACGCCGAAGTGCCTCATCCTCGTTATGAGGTCCTCCCAATAGGTCTCCTTCAGGTAGAGGTGAGCCTCCTCCGCGAAGAGGAAGAGCGGGGGGATCTTCTTGTGCTCTAAGAGGTCGACGACCTTCGACAGTATAAGCTCGACCACCATGCGCCTGTTGAGCGGCGACACGCCTGAGAGGGAGACCACGAGCGCCCCTCCGGCCCCGCTCCTTGCGAAGAACCCCCGGAGGTCGAACTGCTGGTCCTCGCGGTCTGTGAAGAGCCCGGAGGAGGCTATGGTGTGGTAACGCGCGAAGAGCGCGTCTCTTACGAACTCGTTGCACCTCCACTGGTGGATCGCCGTCTCGAGGCTCCCCAGGGTGAGCTCGCCCCTTTCGTCGAGCTGCTGCCAGATCTTGACGAACTCTCTGAGCGAGGTTCCGGGCATGTCGAGAGAGTGGGTGAGGAGGTTCGTGATAGACCTCAGCCCTACGTTGGAGAGGGAGAACCTCATGTCCCTGCCCGGCCTGAGCACGGTCACCTTCCCCGCCTCGCTCGTCTTCGTTCCGTCTTCGCGCAGGCCCACGGCGCCGTATTCGTCGTTGAGGTCGAAGACAACGGAGTACGCTCCGTGCTCCAGGAGGCCCCGGAGGAGTATCTTCGCGAGGTGCGACTTCCCGGACTCCTTCCTCCCCGTGATTACCGTGATCCTGCCGTCCAGAGACTCGGCGTTGATGGAGAAGACAGAGCCTGAGTCCGCCGTCCCCAGCCTTATCCTCCTCGAGCCTTCCGCCGCGACCGACTTCTGCAGCTCGCCCACGAGCAGCCTCGAGACCGCGGAGCTGGTCCTGGAGGGCATCCAGTCGGCCCTGGGAGAGAGCCTCCCGTTAGATATCGTCCCCCTGGCCTTGCAGAGGAGGACGTGCATGTCTCTTATCAGCGTGGAGATGGTCGTCATGTCGGTCGGGTCTGAAGTGACGCCTTGGACGGAGGCCGATAGGACCTCCTCCCTCGCTATCTCCTCGTCTATCCCTTCGATGTCCAGGTAGCGTTCGTCGTAGACCTGCAGGACCAGAGCCCTCTCTGGCTCTGAGGCCAAGAGATAGTCCCCGATCCTCACGGGCTCCCTCGGAGAGGCGACGACGAGTATGTCGTCACCGTCCTTCTTGAGTATCTTCAGGCTAGGCTCCCCCTCGGAAGCTTCCGAGCGCGATGGTCCGCAGAGGGAAGGCCGGCACCTGCCTGAGCCTGAACCTCCTTGCTACAAGGGCCTTGAGTGCGTGACCGTCTGCCCTGGAGAATATCGAGAGGTGATGGGCCACCTTGAGCGAGTCAGGGTATCCTGACGAGAAGGCGTCGTTCCACAGGATCATGCCCAGCACCGACGCCGCGGGCTCGTCGCCGGGAGACACGTCGACCCTGAACACGAGGCCGTCGCGAGAGAACTTGGCGAGCTCCGTCCCCGCTGGTCCCTTGTCGAGGGGATAGTGGGCCGGACCCGGGTACCTGGAAAGGACGCCCATGGCGTCCTCCGAGAAGATCAGGTTGCTCGACTTCGAGAATCCCACGAGCCTGGTGCCGGGGCAGGAGCGCGCTGGGAGGGCCGAGGCGAGGGTGCTCATCGGATGCTTCAGGGAGCCGTCGGCCATGACGATTATCTCGTCCTGACTTCTCATGAGCGAGTCGACCACCCTCTTCTCCAGGTTGTTCCTGATGATCCTCTCCGCCATCGCGTGGTCTGTCAGGGCGAGCTCGAGCTCCTCCCGTCGGAGAGGCATCCCGAGCCCTGATGCCGCCGTGGCGGAGACATAGACCAGGATGGGGCCCAGCCTGAAGAAGCGCCTGAGCGCCCCCTCGCACGAGACCCCTACCGCTGCCCTTGCGGCGTAGAGGGCGCCCAGGGACGTCTCACCCAGGAGAATGCACGTCGAATCGACCGACGCCACCGGTCGCCCTTTCTTGCTTGGTATTATGCACCCAGGGACAAGGTCGGCGCCGGTCTCTTCGAAGTACGGGTAGAGCTCCGTCCCGTACCTGCTGAACACAAAGCGTCTCCCGCAGAGCTCCGCCTCAGCGCTCCTGGAGAGCTCCTCCAGGGCGAGCTCGAACTCCCTGGCAAGGGATGCCAAGGCATGGTCCTGGTTCTCGCCCGGAACGCTTAAGACGCTGTTGTGCATGTTGGCCACCAATAGTATGGCGCGGCGGGTTTAAAAGTATTGCGCATGTTGGCCAGCAACAATAGCAGGAGAGGCAGGGTAGAGTGAGCTCTGGAACTCCACCTGAGGACGTCACTGTGAGGCTCAAGCGAGGCGCGTGGGAGATAGAAATCACAG
>JASHVT010000156.1 GCA_030039515.1 Nitrososphaerales archaeon | reverse complement strand
CCAGAGCGGCAAGTTCGACTGGGTTCAGGCTGGTCTTGGCTTCGCCATACCAGGCGAAGAACTCGTTCAGCAGCGGTTGCAGCTCCACCGGCGATGGAGGAATGAACTCGCTCCCGGAAATCCTGACCCCGTGTCTTCTGATTTGTCCGGCGATATCGGGTTTCGTGTCCTTCAGTAGTTCCCAGTTCCACTCTTGGACCAGCTTCTGCGACAGGCCCTTCTTCAGCTTGAGCATACCGAGGAACACCTTCGCGTGCGCTTCTGCTTCCTTGGCGTCTCCAATCGGCCTTCCACCGGGGCTGACCCGATCTCCAAGTAAGAGCGCAGTCTCTAGGAAGGTTAGCGTCGAGCCTTCGATCCGCTGGGTGTCGTAGGTGAACCTGACTGAGAATTCGCGAAGCTCCTTCTCTCTGACCGACCTGGAGGTCGCTCTGAGCTCTCTATTGTAGCCGCGTCTTATCCTCTCGAAGTCGTCGAACCACCTCGCCCTATCAAGCTCTGCGAGGAACTCCCTCTCGACCTTTGCGACGTCAGTTGGAAGCTTCCTTCCGAGATACTTCGACCTTGTTATTCGTCTGGCGCCATCCCTGATGGTGTGCTCTAGGTAGAAGTAGGTCTTCCCCTTGAGTGCCTTCTTTGCCACCCTTACCATGGATGATAGCTAGAGTGACATATTGATAAGAACTGCGATTATCGTTATACCTGTCACTCTAACTGCCGCCACGTCATTGGGCCACTGTGAGCTTCAACCCGTGCTCTCGTGCCAAGCCTTGGGACTCTCCACCTAGAGATTCTGGTCGAGGCTCGCGCCACGCGTTCGTCGCCTGAATTGGTAACGAAGGATAAATCATTCTGACACCCAGTGGGCCCGATGGGCCTCCCCAAGCGGCTGGCAGTCAAGGCGGGTCTCTTTGTCCTATCCCTGTTCGCTGTATTGGTCGCTGAGTTCCTCTTTTTCCAGATCGACCAGGTCGACCTCTCGTGCCCTTCGAACCTCGGTTACAACGTGTGCTGGTTCAGGCAGTATCTTCTGCCGGTTACAGGCGCGGGCTTCACCATTAGAGTCAACCACATAGTCGCTAGCTCCTATGGATACGGCCAGCCTGTGTGGACCAGGTTCCTTGACTACCTGAGACTGATGCTGACCGGCAACTTCGGGATTAACGTCTCAAACGTGACTTCGGGATGGGTCGCCTCTACGATCTCGCAAAGGCTGCCTTTCACGGCGCTGCTCGCGTCCTCGGTCGTAGCTGTAGTCGTCGTTGTTAGCCGGGCGCTGGGCCTATCGGCCCCAGCGGGTCGCGCGAAACGCCTCTCTCTTCTCCCCGCGGTCGCGTTCGCCTTGGTCGGCGTAGGGCTGCCTTTCATCTTCCTCTTCAGCCTATGGAACACCATCCATCCCCCAGGATTGACACAGTTCGCTCCACTCCTCGGCCATCTGGTGCCATCGGGATACGTCACCGTCGCAGTTTCAGCCTACATGTTGTCGGGGCCCGCGTACTACGGTGCAATCCTCTGGTCGATGCTGGTGCCGTTTCTCGAGGTTGCCGCCATAGTGTTCCTTACTCTGCTTCTCGTGCGGTTTCTCTTTGGAGGGCCAGTCAGCTTCATGACGGCGTTCGTGATGGTCCTCATCTCTTCCATCTTTTGGACCATGTTGCTGGAGACGGTCTTCGGCTGGCCCGGTCTGGGGCAGGCCTTGTATTTCAGCTGGGTCGGCCCTGACTACCCTCTCGAGCAGGCTGTGGTCTTTGAGATGCTCGCCATTCCACTTGCGGTAGTCTTCGCACTTTGGTGCACCAATGACATTCTGTCTGCTCTTCGCGCTCCGCCCGTCACCATGGGGCAAGGCTCAGGAGCAGCCCCGCCGGAACAGCCTCCATCCAGCGCGCCCTCCACGGAGGTATGAGCACGCTACCCGCGGAGAGCCAGTGCCATTCACAGGAGGCGCTGGTGATTTTTCAGAGGCGCTTCTTCATTCCTCGGAATCTCGTCTCGAATCCCGCGGCAGCGTAGAATCTCGCAGCCTGGGTGGCCTCCGCTGGACAGTCGAGAAACACCATGTCTACTCCTTGCCTTTTGAACTCCTCGAGAATCCTGTCGAGAAGAGCCTTCCCGACCCCTCTTCGCCTCCACTCCGGGACCACGGCCATCAGCTCGACGTATCCGACCTTCTTTGCGCCCCATCTTTCCAGAACCTCCTCGGGAACGGCCTTCATGCCTCCATAGACGAAGCCGATGACTTCGGCGTCGTTCTCGGCCACCCAGAAGCCTCTTGGGAACCGGGCAGCCCTCTTCAGGTCTGACTCGCGGGCGAAGGAGTCGAATGACGCGTACTTGACCGATATCTCTAGGACCCTATCGAGGTCCTCCTTCCTGAAGAGCCTGACTCGCATCGCCAGTCATAGAGAGGACCGTTATTTGAAACGGAACTTGCAGGCTCGCCGGAAGGACCAGTCTAGAAGAAGTGGTGGCGAGTCGTTGTGGTCGAGCTGGTGGTGCTCGTCGAGGAGCTGTGAGTCGTGGTCGAGGTGGTGGAGCTAGACACTGTCGTCGTGCTAGTTGTCGAACTAGTCGTAGAAGTGGACGTCGTTATCGCGCCGTAGTTGAAATAGAAGCTAGTCCCGCCGTCGCTCATCGGCGAGGAGGGCTGGCCTAGCACGCTGTTGCTGCTGCTCACCATCGTTATCGGAGTGATCGTGGAGAACGATCCCGCTGCCTGAGTGACCCCTGAAACCGTAGCATAGCTGGTGCTCTGGACGCCCGTGTACTGGAGGCCGAAGTCGCTGGTCCCGAAGTCCGCTAGGGTGCTGAGCGTGCACGAGGTTGAGCTGCAGAGCGATGGTCTTTCCACGATCCACTCGCCCGAACTCATGTCCGCGCCCGACACTGACTGGGTCGTCGAGTACGAACCTCCTCCGGAGCTTGAGATTGACACCTGGAAGTTGCTCGAGCCGGTGCTCGTCACGCTCGCGGTGATTGTGTCACCAGGAGCCACCGCGACCGATGTTATCTCGTACATCGGGTTGGGATAGAACTCATACCATGCGTAGTAGAGGGCGGATCCTCCGCTGCACTCCGCCAAGACTCCCGTCTGCTCAACGGTGTTGCTGTTGAAACCGTCGATCCCTACCCAGAACGCCGCGTACGTGCTCGACTTCGAGCAAGAGACGCTCGGGACGATCCACGACCCCTGGACCTG
>JASHVT010000155.1 GCA_030039515.1 Nitrososphaerales archaeon | reverse complement strand
GCGTGCGTCCTACGTGGATCACCTTTGGGCGGCGTGTCTCCGTTTGATGGCGATTATTGGAGCGCGTCCCGGCATTACCGACACCTTCGCGAACCGTGGACTCAAGCCAGCCTTGCGCATCGTATTAAACGTCCAGCTTGGTTCGAAGAACCTCATCTCTTGATGATCCTCGACGTAGGTTATGCCCTTGCCCTTCTGAGCAATCAGATAGCGCTCGTCCATGACAGAGAACCTCCCTCTGACCTTGCTGTACCCGACTCTTGAAATCATCATTGTGTGGCTCTCGTAGTTCCGCATGTGGACTGAGCCCCTCTCCCAGTCGGATTTCCTGAACCACGGCTCTAATATCAGAACTCCGCCGTCATTCATGTGCCTAGCGAAGTTTGAGAACGCGCCGATGAGCTCCTCTCTGGTCTTCAGGTATCCGATACTACTGAAAAGGCAGAGCACGACATCGAACTTCGTTCTTAGGCGGAAGTCCGTCATGCTCGACCTGATGAACTGGACTCCAGGAACATTTCTCCTCGCGACACGGAGCATGTCTCCGCTGATGTCCACACCTACGCAGTTGAAGGCGTCTCGAAGGTACAGAATGTGCCTTCCAGTCCCGCACCCCACGTCGAGCAAGTCGTTTCCACTTGACTGCTTGTTCTCCCGGACGAGCTCCCTGATGTTGCCAGCCTCCTTTCGATAGTCCTTCCAGTGGTAGATCTTGTCGTAGTATCTTGCCAGGGTGGAGTATTGCTCAAACATCGGGCTGCCTTCGGTTCAACTTCTCTATCCATACCCCTTCGCGATCAGGATGAGTATTACGTCGCTCGCATCCTCGGCCCTGTCAGCGATGTTGTCCGCCACGAAGATGAAGTCCCTCAGCTGGATGACGGTGACAGGGTCCATCGACCGCTCGTTGGCGAACAGCACCTTGAGGATGGCGGCTTTGTGGGTGTCGGCCTCCTCCTCGAAGGACTCGACGCTGTGGACCTTGGACAGCGCCTCCTTCTTCCCCACCTTGAGGGCCTTGACAAGTTCTGTGAGCGCAGCGACCGCGGAACCGAGGTCAGCGACGAAGAGCTTCATCTGTTCGAGCTTGAGCAGGTCCGGCGCCTGGCCGACGAGTTGGGAGTCAGATCCCAGGTATCGCGCAGCGTCCTTGGCCGCGTCCGCCATGTCGTCTATCCTCTCGAGCAGGTTCAGGATGTCTTCCCTGACTCCGCCGAAGAATGCCCCTTCCGCTATCTTGGTGCTCAGCTCGCGATGGATGCCGTCGGCCCTGGTCTCCGCGTCGAAGACCGATTCGACCAGCCTCGCCGAGGAGGGGTCGCCGTTCGCTATCGCCGTCACGCTTCCCCTGAAGGCATCGACCGCCTCGGTGACTGTCGCCAGGTGCAGGAGTATCCCGTCGAAGATCGCCTTCTCCTTCTTCCTAGGAGAGGCGAAGCCGAAGTCGACCAATGTGAACAGGCCGAGCCGTGAAAGTCTTAAGCTTGCTTGGGACGGAAGCGATGAGGCGCCCGCCAGCGGTGCCTTGACTCGACGTCCCGGCTGAGTGCCGCCGGCAGCGAGTTAGAACGGCGGGACGACAAGACAGAATAGGCAGGGAAATGTGGAGAATGCTAGGGTCGTCAGATTGGCCGAGGTAGAGTTCGACAGAATAGCCGACGTCTACGACGACACCAGGAGGGCCCTCGACTCTGAAACGCTTGGCGGGATGATGGAGATGTTGGAGAGGTATGCATGCCGGTCCATCCTCGAGATCGCGGTGGGTACCGGCCGCGTGTCCGTCCCGCTGATGGAGAGAGGTTTCGAAATCACTGGCGTCGACATCTCCAGGCGAATGATGGAGAGGGCGAAGACGAAGGGCTTGCCGAACCTTGTGCTGGCTGACGGCGGCGGCACCGCGTTCAGGGACGGAAGCTTTGACGCCACTCTGATGGCGCACGTATTCCACATCCTCGAAGATCCGTTGACAGTCATGCGAGAGGCCGCGCGGGTAAGCAGAGTCGGGGTGTTCGCGCTCCTTCGGAAAGGGGGCTTGGGGCCGTGGCGGGGCTATTGGGGAGCCCGTGACGACGCCGCGGGCGGAGACGCTGGCGAGGGGAACGAAGGGGTCACCGAAGAAGCCGCGAAGTTCTACGAGGCGAGGAGGGAACGTTTCCGCAAGTTAGCCGAGAAGTACCACTGGGACTGGGAGTCATCCAGACGGGAGCGCCACTGGGAGAGGGAGGCGGAGATCCTCCAGAGCCACCCGCCGGACGAGCTGAAGGTCGTGAGCGACGTGTTCGTGACGGAGACTCTCGAAGAGAGGATCGATAGGTTCAGGAAGGGAGGGTACGGCTTCATGGTAGAGATGCCGGCAGAGATGAGGGAGGAGATGATCAGTCAGATGCGCGCCGACGCAGGTTCCCTCCCGGCGTGGGCCACGAGGCCCAGACATGAGGTCTACCAGGTCGCGGTCTGGCGGTCCGAGAGGCTTCTGCGGGAGCTCAGGCCTCAGCCCGCCGCATAGTGGGCTCGTCACGCCGCTTCATTGGTTCGACGTCGCCGAGGTCCGCCTCAGGATGCCCACGTCTACGTAGACGTTCAGGACCAGGAACGCGGAAGATGCCAAGAGCCCCCACAGGAGGAGGCCGGTCGGGGTCATCCCCACGAAGTGCGCCACTTCGAGCACAGGACCGCTCGCGAAGACGGATGGCCCGAACGCGAGCATGCCGGTCAGGCAGATGAAGCCGAAGACCGAGAGGAAGAGCTGCGACCCCAGCGTTCCCAGCTCGATTATGTCGAAGACCAGGTAGGCGAAGATGATCGCCACTGACCCGAAGACGACCACCGAGCCGCCGCCCGGGACGAAGTACACGGCGCCGCCGAAGAGAAGGCAGCTCAGGCCGACGGTCAGCGGCATGGCCCTGCCCCTCCAGCTCTCCTTCCTGCCGCTCAGCGCGAGCGCTGAGAGCGTGATGATGCCGAGGCTGATCAGCACCATTATGTCTGTCGTGTCCACGAGGAAGCTCTCGTTCCCCACAGCTAGGAGCAATATGGCGACAAGAGTGAAGAGCCATGAAAGGCCCGAGAGCGACTTCGGCATGTAGCCGTCTTCGCCCAGGGCCCCCAGATGCCTCGCCGCCGCGAGGAAGGCGGGGATGAAGGTCGTCGCCGTGGCCAGAAGGAAGGCCGCTCCTATGAGGAGAGCCTCGCCGCCGCCTAGCAGGTTCTGCGCGACATAGAGAGCGGGGATGCAAGAGGAGCTCGCGCACGAGGCCTGGAGCGGAGGCAGCGCCCGGCCGGCCGAATAGACCGCCAGCGCATAGAAGATGTTGATCGCTCCCGCGACGACGACGCTCAGGATCATAGTGGCCTCGAAGTAGGCCGTCTTCCCGATGGTGTAGCCTTTCTTCATCCACGAGATTATTGGGACCGAGGACCTCTCCACGGAGTCACGCTCCATGACCTGGATTTCCTGAAACCCGAAGAAGAGGAGGTAGAGATAGCCGGTGTTGATGACGAGGGCGGGGACCCAGGCGAAGCCGGCCGGGAAGGTGAGCAGCCCGGAGAAGTTCCATCCCGTCGTCCCTCCGAGAAGCGCCGAGTGGTAGACGACGAGCACGACGAGTCCGGCCGTTAGTACGATCTGGATCCAGCCGAGGGCCTTCAGATATCGTTGTTCGAAGAATATGTTGACCACGGTCCAGCCGACGAACCCGCCGGCGATGACCCATGTCACTATGGTGACGGCGCCGGGGCTGAATCCGTATGCGGAGAGTATCTGGGGCATGAAGATGAAGTCGAAGATGAGGAACACTATCTTCGAGTATGCCGCCAGGGCCGTGTTGGCTATCCACATCGAGACGCGGGAGACGAAGTATCTCACGCTGTGCGTCCCGTTTGCCACTCTCGCGAAGGACGGGCCGCCGACGACGTCCTCGCCGAGGCTCTTGGCACGCCTTCCCAGGTCGGCGTACACCCTCGCCATGGCCACAGAAAGCAGCGTCGCGATTAGCA
>JASHVT010000154.1 GCA_030039515.1 Nitrososphaerales archaeon | reverse complement strand
GGAACTTCTTCGTCGGGTCTTCGAAGGGGTGGGTGGCTGCCTGTACAGCCGCAGCACCGAAGGCCCCGATCCCCGACTTCTCAAAGAGCGCGAGCTTGGACAGCCAGTACGCCTGCGCGACCGCCTCGTCCGCCGAGAAGTTCTTGGCGTCGCACTCGTCCCATGGGAGCTCTACCGGGCTCCAGTTCTGCGGGAACCAAAGCTCGTACGTCTTGAGAAGCGTCTCCGAGACGACGTCCCAGTTGCCTGGGAACACGTTGCCTTCGTTCGACTCCAAATCACTCTCTCCCGCCATAGTCATCTCTCACCTGTAGAATCAATACGGTCTCTTCGTTAAGCGCTGGCGCCTTCCGCCTGGGAGCCGGCGGACGGCTCTCTCATCTTCCTGAACTTCTTCAGATAGTAATACGTGATGCTCGGGCCTGAGATGAGGAATATCGCGACTATGAAGAGCATCGTGAACGCGAAGTCGTTCGCAGTCCACGCAGGGACGTTCGACGCCAGGGCCAGACCTTGACCTATCATGCCTGTCATCGCACCGGTGCTTCAGTTAAACCTTGAGCCGCCCTTGCCACCATGCCTAGGTGGACCCGTTCGGGAAGCTCTGAAGGACGATGATCTCTCCCTTCATCCAAGAGTGATAGATGCAGTAGAAGTCAAACGTCCCCGGAGTAGAGAACGTGTGGCTCCAGCTCTGGCCGGCGAGGATGTTCCCCGAGTTGAAGTATCCAGTCGCGTTCGAGGCGAGAGTAGAGGTCACCGTGTGCTCAGGGGCGGTGTGGTCGTTGTTTAGGAACACCACCGTGTTGTTGTAGCCGATGATCACGGTGACGACGTTCGGCACGTAGTTCAGGTCCGGGTTGCTGCCTATCCCGGACGGGATCACCACCTGCCCGGACGCGGCCGTCGCGCTGCTGAACAGCAGCGGCTGCTGCGGGTGGCCGCCGACCACCGGGGCGAGTTCGACGGCGACCCCCACTGCGACTGCGATCATCAGGACGGCCACCAAGGCGAAGAAGGTCCGGCTGGGCCGCGGTTGGCTCGTGGTCTGCGTCCTTTGTCACCCTAGCGATGCCAGCTCAGCTATGAGGAGCGCCGACAGGAACATTATCGGGATGAGGGCGAAGAGCCTGATCGCGCCAGGCTCGTCCTTGAGCTGCATGTTGAAGACGACGATGGCGGTGGCTTGGCTCGTGGCCAAGACCGAGACAGCCGCGGTCATGAGGTCGTAGTTGGCAGTCCTCAGCATGTAGTATATCTCGACTTCCGTCAGGACGGCGATCACCATGTACGCCCACACGCCGAAGGCGACGGATGTTCTCATCTGTCCAACGCCTCTAGAGCAGGTAGAACAGGGGGAAGATGAAGCACCATACTATGTCGATGAACGCCCAGTAGAGCCCGAAGTTCTCGATGGCCTCATGCGACTCCTTGGTGTACTCTCCGTCCTTTGTTTTCTTCATCAGGTATACCATCATTATGAGTCCCGCGGTTACGTGGGCGCCGTGCAGGCCCACTATGATATAGTATGCGCTCGCGGCCAGGTTGAAGGGATACGGGGCGGAGAGCGTGAAGCCGCTACTTCCAAGGTTGACCCACTCGGAGATTTTGATCCCCATGAACGTCGAGCCGAGCATGAACGTAACGGACATCCATTGCATCAGCCTTCGCCGGTCCCCCTGTCTTATCGCCTGTATGGCGAGGAACATGGTCAGCCCTGACGTGGCGAGTATGATCGTGTTCAGCGTCCCCAGGGGTATGTCGTGTATGGACCCGGGCGCGGGGAAGGTGACTGCCGCGCCGCGGATGAAGATGTAGGCGGCCAGGAAGCTTCCGAACAGGACGATCTCGGAGGAGAGGAAGACCCACATCCCTAGCTTCATCTTTGAGACGCCTTGGAACGGCCACCTGTCGCCCTCCTCTTCTGGAGGAGGCGCGAACTTGTGCCGGAGGTCGTCGCGTGCCCAGCCGCCCAGGGCCACCGCGAACAGAGCTCCGCCGATCACCATGAGACCGATGGCAAGAATCCCTGGATAGAACGCTGCTCCCATGAGGAAGATCATAGCTCCGAAAGACAGCTGGATGGGCCTTGAGCTGTAATGCGCCTCGCCATGCTCGGCCCCCGCGGCGTGCGTCTCGGTCGCAGGGCTGGCGGGCGTCGCCAGCTGTCCTATCCATCCCCCTGCGGGAGGCGACTCGCTCGTGTCGGTCGGCGCAGTCGGCGACGGAGTGAGGACCGGCTGCGACTTCCACTCCAGGTCGGGCGAGCCCCATGGGTTCGGCGGCGACGGGGGCCCTCTGAACCACGTGTAGAGCAGGTTGGCCGCCAGGAGCGTCTGAGCGCCTGCGAAGATGAACGCACCCACCGAGGCTATGCCGTTGAGCAGCGCCCAGTTGCCGATGTTCGGATACGTGAAGATCCTCCTCGGCATGTCGAACAGGAAGTTCATGGGGAAGTAGAGCACGTTGAAACCGATGAAAGATATCACGAAGTGTATCTTCCCCAGCCTCTCGTTGTACATCCTCCCGGTGAACCTAGGGATCCAATAGTAGATCCCAGCGAAGATAGAGAATATCGCCGCCCCCACCATCACGTAATGGAAGTGTGCGACCACGAAGTACGACCCTCTGAAGACCCGATCCAGTACGGGCGAGGAGAGGAACACGCCAGTTATCCCGCCGATGATGAACAGGACGACAGCGCCTAGGACGAAGAGCATCGGCGTCAGTAGCTTCACCCTCCCACGAATCATCGACTCCACGAAGGAAAGCGTGATGACGTCGAAAGGTATCGAGATGGCTATAGTCGCGATGCTGAACGCCCCCTGGAGGTCGACGGGGATGCCTGTGAGGAACATGTGGTGCATCCACACGCCGAAGCTCAGCGGCAGCACCACGAGGGCGGTCGCGACGAGTATCGCGTTCTTAGCGGCCAAGGGCCTGCCGGTGAACTGAGGGACTATGTTGGCGATTATGCCGAACCCGGGGAGGAGCACGATGTAGACCTCGGGATGCCCGAAGAACCAGAACAGGTTGTCCCAGAGTATCGACGGCTGGATCTGCGTCGAGGTGAAGAATACGGTGCCGAGTATCCTGTCAGACGAGGCGAGGGCGAACGCGGCTATGAGGGTGGGAAACGCGAACAGCATCGCTATGATCGTGAAGAGAATGAACCACGTGAACATCGGGAGCTTGTCCAGCGACATTCCGGGCGCGCGTAGCCAGATTATCGAGACGACGAAGTTTATGCTGCCCAGTGTGATCGATGCCGCGAGCAGGACCAAGCCGAGGTACACCAGCGTCGTCCCGCTCCCGGGGGTCAACACGGCCAGAGGCTGGTAGTTTGTCCACCCAGCGTCTGCTGACCCGCCCGGGACAAAGAAGCTGAGCACTGCCATGATCCCCCCGCTGAGGTACAGCCAGTAGCTCATGGCGTTCAGGCGGGGGAAGGCCAGGTCCTTCGCCCCTATCTGGAGGGGGACGAAGTAGTTAGCCAGCCCTATGGCGATGGGCGACAGGAACCAGAATATCATTATCAGACCGTGCATCGTCACGGCCTGGTCGTAGTAGTAGGCGGAAAGGAAGAAGTTGTTGGGGACGGACAGCTGGACCCTCATCAGGAGGGCGAGGATCGCCCCTATGATACCGAAGTACAGCGACGTGAAGAAGTAGAGCATCCCCACGTCCTTGTGGTTCGTGGTGTAGAGCCAGCGCTTGAGCCAGGCTATCGTCCCGTCAGCCAGTGGTGTTCACTCCGAACTCTGATTGCCAGGTCGAATAAGGAACCACGGACAGGTTGCCGACCATCGTCGCGTGCCCCGCCCCGCACAGCTCGTAGCACCTGATGGCCATCGTAACAAGTCCAAGGTTCGTATCGTTGAACCACAAGGTGTTGTACCTCCCCGGTATCGCGTCCTCTTTCACTGCCAAGCTAACTATCCCGAATGAGTGGAAGACGTCCCTGCTCGTTATGTTCAACAAGATTATCTTGTCCACAGGAACCGTCAGAGGCTGATCCTCTGTCGTGAGCTGCACCTTCCCGTTGGGGTACGTGAACTGCCACCCCCATTGGAAGCCCAGCACGCTGATGTTGATGCAAGGGTCAGGCACCATAGAACACTGAGAGGGTGTCTCGATGTTACTGAAGCTCGCAAAGGTTTGATACTCAGCCGCGGCCAGGATCGAGATGCTTATCATCACAGTGATCAGGACTATCTTCCACCCCTCGGTCTTGTGCTCGGGAAGCGGCTTGTTGTCCCCTTTGTCGCGATAGAGGATGACGAAGGTCACGAGCATCCCAATCACCACTACGGCTGCCCCGACGCCGAAGAACAGGTACCAGTCTAAGAGGTGGTCGAACGTTGCGACGGTCGGCGGGACAGTGAGCATACCCGAATACATTAGGGCTAGCGCGAATTCGCGCATTAAAACCGGTTATAAGGTTTGAAATTTTTCCTCAATGGATTGCAAGAAAATCCCAACACGTCGCCCGCTAAAGGTATGAACAAGGCCAGGTGGGCTGTGTCGTGGTAACACGGAAGAACGTGGCCATAGTAGCCATCTGCACTTCGTTCGTGCTGGGGTTCGGCCTGGTCACCTACTACGCGACGTTGGGTGTAAGCCTCTCAAACCCCCAGACGTTCTCCGGGACTACAGTCGGCACGTGCACCGTCTCTCAGGCGTCCTGCGGGAACATAACGGTGGTCGCAGCTACGCTCACCATCGCCAACTACACGGACGAGCTCGGAGGCGTCAGCTATTCGAACCTGACCGTCACGATAAGGCCTGACCAAGGAGTCACTTTGGCCAGCGTCACGCTTCTTCTTGGCGGCAACGTGAAAGTGGAGGAAGAAGGGGGCCCGTTCGCTCCTGGAGAGACCTACAGGATCAGCACGGTCCTGCCGGAGAACGTGAACATCAGCCCTGGCACATCCTACCTGCTGTTGGTAGAGGGGCCGGCGAACGCGAACCAGACCGGGCTGGGGTCGATCGTCGTGACTGCGGAGACGAACTGACTAGACGAGGACCTCGTCGTGGCGTAGAGGGCGCTGCGCCGAGGCCATCCTCTCCAAGAGAGCCGAATATCAAGGCATAATTACATCTCTCAAGAAAGCGGCACCCAGTGGTGGGTTGGCGGAGCGGTCACGCGTGCGCCTGCAGTGATGCAGCCGTCAGACAGCGCATTTACGTGGGTCCGAATCCCACACCCACCTTGACCTTCATAGCAACCTCACGTCGTTGAACCGGGTAGGTCCGGTGCGGCCTGCACATGCGGCTTTGAAGGCTGGAGTGTGGCGCGGCCTACACAAACAGAGCGTACAGGACTATGGCGGAGATGAAAACTATGGAAATCGTGTTTACTACCTTGATCAGCGAGTTTATCGCAGGCCCTGCGGTGTCCTTGAACGGGTCTCCCACAGTGTCGCCCATGACTGCAGCTTTGTGGGCGTCGGATCCCTTGCCGCCAAGCTGGCCGGTCTCGATGTACTTCTTCGCATTGTCCCACGCCGCCCCGCCATTGGTCATGACGTAGGCGAGGAAGACGCCTGACACGACGGTTCCGATGAGCAGACCGCCAAGCGCGAGCGGCCCAAGCACAAATCCGACGACGAGGGGGGTCGCCACCGCAACGACGGCGGGGAGCGCGAGCTGCCTGATTGCCGCCGAAGTCACTATCCCGACGCATCTGGCATAGTCCGGCTTGGCGGTCCCCTCCATGATCCCGGGTATCTCCTTGAACTGCCGCCTGACTTCGTTGACTATGGTGTACGCCGTCCTCCCGACCGCCTTGATCAGGAAGCTGGAGAAGTAGAACGGCAGGAGGCCACCCACAAGGAGTCCTATCACCACGAACGGGTCTGAGAGGGAAAACACAAGCTGTCCGTTGGAGAGGTGAGACGCGTACTTCGAAACGAGGCTCGGTTTGCTCTCAATGATGCTGCTCGCCTCGTTCTGGAACGCCTCGAATATCGCGACCGCTGCCAGCGCCGCCGACGTCACTGCGAATGCCTTCGTGGTGGCTTTGGTGGTGTTGCCGATGGCATCGAGCTCGTCTGTGACCTCCCGGATCCCTGACTCCATCCCTGCCATCTCCACGATGCCGTTCGCGTTGTCGGTAATCGGACCGAACGAGTCGATTGACATTATCACTCCCGTAAGAGACAGCATCGACATCGTCGCTATCGCGGTGCTGTACACGCCGTAGAGCACGCGGGTGGACTCAGCCAGGCCGGAGCCAGCCCCCAGATAGCCCAGCCCGAACGATGCGGCTATCGCAGCTACGAGCACCAGGGCGGACGGCGCAGTGCTTGTCAGCCCCGTCGAGAACCCGGCCAAGAAGTTGGTCGCCGCCCCGGTCTGGCTCGATTGGGCGATCTCCCGCACGGGAGAGTAGGAGTACGAAGTAAAGTAGTTGGCGACGTTCTCGATCACGACGACCACGAGCACGCCAACTATGGCGCTCGCAAACAGATAGTAGCTGAGCGAGGAGCCGCCGAACAGCATGTCGCCGAATACGAAGTCAAGCACGATCGTCACCACCGCGGCAATGATCAGCGTCACGTTGAGCACGCGGAGCGGACTCCCCTTGACAGACTTCCTGACGTACAGGCTGCCCGCGATCGCTCCGAGTATTCCCGCAGATCCGATGAGAAGCGGGTAGACTAGCGTCAGGGCGCCGATGGCCACGGCCGGAAGGGCGCCTAGGATCATGACAGCTATCGCCGTCACCACGTACGACTCGTAGACGTCTGCCCCCATGCCTGCGCAGTCGCCCACATTGTCCCCGACGTTGTCCGCTATCACGGCGGGATTCCTAGGGTCGTCTTCTGGTATGCCTGCCTCGACCTTGCCGACCAGGTCGGCTCCGACGTCGGCCGCTTTGGTGTAAATGCCTCCCGACACTCTCATGAACATGGCGATGAGCGAGGCGCCGAAACCGAGACCCGCGAGGGTCGCAGGATGAGCCATTATCGTGCTGGAGAAGGCGAGATAGTACACGGAGAGCCCGAGCAGGTCAAGGCCCACCACCGCCATGCCCATGACGCCACCTCCCCTGAATGCGAGCGTGAGGGCGCTGCCAAGCCCTCCCTTTGCCGCCTCGGCGGTCCTCGAGCTCGTCCTGACAGTGACTGCCATGCCCACGTATCCTGCGACGGCCGAGAGCGTCGCACCGAGCGCGAATCCCGCGGCCGTGGTCCCGCCCGTGCCCAATGGGAGGTCTATGAGCACGTAGATCAGGACGGTGATCAGGACCGCGATCGGCGCGATCACCTTGTACTCCCTCGAAAGGAACGCGCCTGCTCCTTGCTTCACCGCGTCCGATATCTCTACCATCTTCTCGGATCCCCTGTTCTGTCCCCTCAGGTAGACCCAGAGGAGCGCCGCGTACAGGAGGGCGAGCAGTGAAACGCTGAGGGCTACCAGCGGGTAGTCGAGCGCCAAGCTTGGCCGGCGGTCTCGGATTTCTGTTTATAAGCGAATCGAGCAAGATAGTGGAACGGCCCAGCGTTAAAGGGAGGTGGCAAACCTCCGATGGCATCTGTGGAGCGTCGCGCTTATAGCGCCGAGAGCCCATCCAGCCACGATGGGAGTGACAGGCGGCCGGAGGTGGACGGCTGCAGTCGTCGTCCTCCTGACCTTGGCGGGCACCATCGTTGCTTTCGCGCCCGCGGCCGTATCCGCGCACTTGACGCTAGCCTGCGGAACAGACCTCTCGACTCCGAACTCGAGTTACACCCTTACGGGCCGCACGATATGCGGCGCGAACGCCACGTTCGGGATTGAGATAACCGCCAACAACGTGGCGCTGAACTGCGCCGGACTGGGAGTCCTAGACCCATCTTATTCCGCCGGGGGCACGGGAATCATGGTGGGTCCTGGTGTCAGCGGCGTCTCGGTGGCGCATTGCCTGGTCAAGGGATTCTCTAACGGCGTCTCTGTTTCATCGTCTTCAGTGGTGACCCTGAAGTACATCAACGCCTACCCTGACCCGAACAATCCCGCCGTTGGCGTCTCATTCATATCCACGAATGCTTCGAGCGTAAGCCACGTCAACGTCTACCAATTCTCGACCGGCTTCCAGGTGTCCGGAGCCTGCAACGGCACATCGTTCAACCATGACTTTACGACAGCCGACCTGAACAACGGGTTCCTTCTCAAGTCGATCACCGGCGTCGCCTTCTTCGAAGATGACAAGGCCACGGCGAACGGGGCGGACGGGTTCCAGCTTAGCAACGTGTATGGCACCCCTGTCACTGACTCTGCTGCCAACTCGAACCTGGGGGACGGGTTCTTCGTGACGGGAGGCGCCGGGAACGCCCTCATCAGCGACACCGCCATGACCAACCATGCCAACGGGTTCCACCTCGATAACACCACGTCGGACGCCCTGAATGCGGGCACGTCGAGTGACAATCTTGCTGACGGTTATTTCCTCGACGCGACCGTCGCGACAACGGCGCTGAGCGGAAACACCGCGAGGCACAACGGCCAATACGGCTTTGATGACGCCAGCACGGGCACCGCGGGCGCCCCTACGTACAGCACCGCCAACGCGTACGTTTCATTGAACTGTTACAGGCACAACACCAGCGGCGGGACAGGGGGAAGCATCGCCGGCGCCCCTACGCAGCCGGGCTGTTTCTAGAGGAGATACGAAGGCAAAGACAAGAGCGATCAGCAACTCGAAGCAAGGGTCGTGGAACTGAATTCGTCCGGTCTATCCAAGCAGAGCAGCGAGCTCGTCGAAGCTTGTCGCCGTCCCATCCGCCTGCCGGGCAAACTTGGCCAACTCTGCGTCTCTCCAGAGGCCGTTGGTGGCGACGAATCGCTTCATGAA
>JASHVT010000153.1 GCA_030039515.1 Nitrososphaerales archaeon | reverse complement strand
TCCTTGTGGTAGTCAAGGCTGACGTGGTCTACCGTGATGACCGTAGTCCCCGTCGCGACCTGGGCCTGAGTCTCGGACAATCGAATTCCCGCCAAGGCCTACCTGTTATACGTATACCGCCTTGTCACGTAGTTGTACAGCCTTCTCCAGACTGTGAGGTTGAAGCACACGATAAGGATCGTCATGGAAACGACTGCAAGGAAGAGCGTCTCGTTGTTCCCAGAGTTCGTTGCGACCGTTATGGTCTTCCCTATCCCGACGCCCACCTGGGTCAGGGGCGCGGAGTTAGGGGTCAGCTGGAAGTACTCGGCGATTATGAGCGCGTTCCAGGCCCCGCCTACGGCGGTTATCGCGCCTGTCACAAGGGCGGTCAGCGCGCTCGGGATGTACACGTTCTTCCACGCTTCGAGCCTGCCGACGTTGTACACGTGAGGGAGCTCCTTGATGTCGGCGGGGATGGTCCTTACTCCCGCCATCACGTTGAAGACGATGTACCAGAACACCGAGAGGAATATCACTATCGCGGCGACCGCTTCAGGCGCCCCCCCGACGATGGGTATCAGGACGATGGCCGGGAGCAGGATCGGCGCGGGGATCGACGAGATCACCTCGAGAACGGGCGACACGGCGTCGTAGAGCTTGAAGTTCAGGGAGATCACGATCCCGAGCGGGAGCCCCACCGCCACGCATATGCCGACCACGTACCAGACCCTCACGAACGAGAAGGCGAGGGCGATGAGGACTCCGACCTCGTTCGACGCCACGGCGTAAGCCGACGGAAGACTGCTGAGGTGCACTCCGCCGGAGGCTCTCACGGTCTCGCCCACCAGGAGGAGGAAGAGCCCAAGGAAGATGAGGAGCGCATACTTCAGGCCCCGCCTGAACCTGGCTATGGAGGACGTGAACCTGGTGACGCCTCTGTCGTGGGCCATCAGGAAGAGCTTCGAGACGCTCCTGTGGTTCACCCACGAATAGAACCTCATTATTGGGTCTCTGTGCGACTCGCGCGGCTCTTCCATCATCTTGAACCTCTCGGACCAGAGGGCGAACTCGCGGATGAACAGGTACCTCCAGACGATCACCGCGACTATGATGCCGACGATGAGCAGAGCGTAGTCGGGATAGTCGGGGTGGGCCGGGTTGCCGAACGTCGCTACGGCCACCCCTATCCCATAGGGGATGGGTATCTTGGCGGGCCCGTAGCTGATGATTTCGCTCGCGACCAGGAAGAAGAGCCCGACGGCCCAGGAGATCTGGGTGTTGTACGCGATCCTGCTCATCGAGGCGGGTATGTAGAGCGTCCTGATGCGCTGCCATGTGCCCGCCTTCGTCACGTTCAGGAGGTCGGCGAAGTCCTGGGGTATCGCCTTCACAGACTCATACACGCCGAAGGCTATGTTCCAGGACATGCTCGTGAAGATCAACACGATGACCGCGAGGTTGGCTCCCACCCAGTTCGGGATCGCGCCGTAGATCCCGCCGATCACGAAGGGGAAGAACCCGAGTATCGGTATCGACTGGAATATGTCGAGGAGCGGGAGTATCACCGACTCCGCCCTCCTGCTCCTGGCCGCCCAGATGCCGACCGCGAGCGCGAAGATGATGCTCAGGCCGAGCGCCAGGACCATCCTGGTCCAGGATGCTAGGATGTCTAGGGCGACGAGGCCGAATTGTAGAGCCACCGTAGACCTCGAAGCGCCGCGGCCATTCCAGACTATTTACACGTTCTTGGCCTGGGCTCGGGGAGTACCCCCGTCCCGACCGATTGGGCGCGAGCATCTCATGGCCGGTCGGTCGCGTAGGTCTCCATCTCATGCGCTCGGCTCGTCGGCGAGGAAGGGTGCCCGCGCACGGGCGCTCAGTCCTCTTCGATGTAGAGGATCGAGGTCAGAGGGATGATTCTGTCCTTCTTCCCGCCGAGTGTCTTGATGTATCCCTTGTCCGCGTTGCTCCAGTCGATTCCGGTGCAGTGGAAGGTCTTGTCCAAGGTCCCCAGGCCCGCCGGTATCATGACTATCTTTGGCACGGCTCCGATGACGGGTTGCAAGATGTTTAACCCTTCGGACCGGAGTGGGTCACCCTATGTAGGGGGTGCTCGAAGAGTCGAACCTGCGCACGGTCTGGTAGTCCTCCTTGTCCCTGAAGCCCTGGAACTCCTTCAGGTCAGGGAAGAACTGGTTGAGGGGACGGACGGCCATCTCGCCGGCGACGTGGTCGTCTCCGAGGAACTGAGATATGATCTCCTTCGACAGGAGCCTCACCTCCCTGTCGTTCGCATATCCGAGGCTGTGCAGGTACTCGTGAAGGAGTATCATGAACACGTACGAGTTCCGCTTCGACCTCGTTTTGGAGAGGTTCTCCACGAGCTTCAGTATGTTCCGGTTCATCACGATGGCATTCGAGCCCATCTCATGGTACGCGCCCACGTCGTTCGAGAGGTCGCCGAGGACCAGAGTCAGCCCGGCCCTGTGCATCCCCGTCGCCTTCTCGGTCGCCTCCTTCACCATCTGGAAGATCGAGTCGAAGCCTTCCGCCTCGGACAAGGCGGCGCTGTTGGAGTTCGGTGCCACAGTCGCTCGATAAAGTCCTTCCAAATAAAACACACTGAAGCCTCAGCCTAGGTAGGCTTCATTATCTTGACGCTGAGTATCCCGTTCCTGTACTCGCTCCCTAGACCGAGCGGGTCCACCAGGCAGGGGAGCGGCGTCCTGATGTGGAGGTCCGGGCCTTCTACCCTCATCTCCTCGCCTTCGAGACTGACGCGGATCTTGCTGGGGTCCCTCCCTCTGACGTCCATCACCGCGACGACGCAGTCGACCCTCTCCACCATGTCGCACTCCTCCGCGCCTTGGGAGTCAGCGCGGCTGCGCGGCCCGTCGATCATCCTCGCAGCCCTCTCCGCGAGGTCGTCAAGCTCCCTCTCGAACTTCTCCCGGTCCGTTAGCGTCACTGCCTGTCCCCCTCCGTCGCCTTCAACATCTCCGCCATGCCCCTCGTGACCATGGTGATCACCAGCGCCCCCTTCTGCGAAGGCGAGTAACCCGACCCCTTCCCTTCGTGGACCAGCAGGCCTCCCTCCACCATGGGCCCCACGCAGTCCTGCACCAGCTTCGGGTTTACCCCAACCTGGAGCAGGTCGGTGAACCTGGTCTCTGGCTTCTTCATCAGCTCAAGCATCAACCTCAGCCTCCTTTCGTTGGACGCTATCGAGAAGATCTTGACCAGCTCCCCCATGACCGGTTCGATGGAGCCGAATCCTACGTCCGCCTCCGCTCCCGGCGAGGGGACTGGTATCGTGACCAAGGTCTTGCCGTCCCTTTTCAGGAGCAATTGTGTGGACACTGTGCATGCCCGCTTACCTATTGGTAATCACCTATATGAACTTACCTAAACATAACTACTCCTGAGTAAATACTCAGGCGATAGACCTGCCGCACTTCTCGCAGAACAGCAAAGGCTTGTCGAACGACGAACCGCAGGACGGACATGTGTACCGGGGCTTGAGCCTCCCCGCCTTGGGCGGCTTCCCCCTCACGCTCCTCCTCCCGAGCCAGACGGCCATCTCGACCATGGTCACTATCGGGATGAATATCACGACGTCCAGGAGCGGCCCTCCGTCGGGCGTGAGGAAGAGCCCGGTCACCACCCAGATCAGGAACCAGATTATGACCCTGTTCTTGGAGAAGAAGTCGGCCTCGACTATCTGGAGCCTGATCAGCGTGTAGACGAAGACAGGGCTCGTGAAGGAGGCCCCTGTCGCCCCGATGATTAGGAACACGACGTAGTAGAAGGAGG
>JASHVT010000152.1 GCA_030039515.1 Nitrososphaerales archaeon | reverse complement strand
CAGCCGTAAGCGCCGCGATTAATTATCGGCGCTTGAACGGTCGCAGTCAGCGCGGGGGTAACAAAGCTTGGCTAAATGTGCGGGACAACCACTCCCGACTCAAGATCCGGCCACGCTTCGGATGGGTCATCCCGTCCCTCAGGGGTTCGTGGGTTCGAATCCCACCCCCCGCACCAACCTTGTGTGAAACGCTTCGGAATTCTGGACTCGCGATGGCACTGGATCTAGGACTCAGCGCGCCTCGCCATGGCCCCGCAGGCTCCTGCAAGACCGATTTTCGACGCGGGTAGAATAACATCTTATGAGGCCACAACTATAACCAACTTCCGAACAAGAGATTTTCGTGAACTCCTGAGAGCACCTCGTCTTCTTATTAACCACCTGAGCGTGCTGGGAGGTTCGTGTTCATTCCAGGCGTCATCTCGATTGCGTTCTATAAGCGACGGCCGAGCCTGAAGCAGATTGCGCTGGGCCTAGTTGCAACCATCGCCCTTTCCGGGTTGCTCGGTTACATCCAAGACGCAGGTACCTCGAGGGTCTGGTTGAACGTGGCGTTGGCGGCCATCGGAGGCGTCGTCATCTATTTCGCCATATTGGCCTACCTGGTCTATCGGTATCAGCCAAGACATCCCCAAAAAACCGGCCCCGGTCCGGGGGCCGAAGTTGAGAAGGCGTCGTCGGAATGACCATGGCCTAGACGAAGCTGGCTACGACTCTGCCAGCCCCGTCTATGGTAGCGGTAGTCGTCGCTTCGCTAGGACTCGCGACTGTAATTGACGGGTTACTGCTGGTCCAGCCTTCGAATTGGTGGTCAGCATGCGGCGTCGCCTCGAGCGTCACAGACGACCCTGCGTCGAACCATCCTGATGACGGGCTCACCGTGCCGGGTCCGCTCGCAGCGAACGTTACGTGGAACTGTTGGTTAACCGTAATCGAGCTTGGAGAGCATGTATCGGACGCGCACGTCCTGACCGAGAGCACGGTTGAGCCCATTGAGTTGACGTAGCGTGAGACGTCCGTTCGAGGGAAGTGGAAGCTTATCGTGCAGTCGGGACCAGCAGTCACGGTCTGCGCGACTCCATTCGCGAGTATCGAGGTCGAAGTCGGTGAAATGACGCATCCTGACAGGAAGACCCTAACTGCGGGACCGGACTCCACGGTGAACTGGATTGTCTGGCTGACCCAGTTCGGAGAGATGACCGAGACAGTCCCTGAGCCGACATTCGCCACATAGACATCGCCGTTGGCCGGATCGAAGCCTACCCCGTACGGCCGCCTCCCGACCTTCAGGGTCCGGAAGACCAAGTTGCTGGAGCCTCCTATTACGGAGACCGTGCCAGAGGCCGTATTGGTGACGTAGATGTCGCCGCGCAAAGAGTCGAAGGCGACCGACTCAGGATAACCGCCGACGTGGATTGTGCCGATTATCGTGTTGTTGGAACCGGCAATCACGGAGATGGCGTTCAGGCCGTCATTGACCAAGTACAAGTCGCCGTTGAGGGGATCGAAGGCGATGCCTTCTGGGTAACTGTCCGGATTCCCTGTCCCTATCGTCGCGATCATCGTGTTGTTCGAGCCTGCAATGACCGACACTGTGCCCGCACCGATGTTAGTCACGTAAACGTCCCCGTTGCTGGGGTCGAAGGCGGCTCCATAGGGCCAATACCCGACGCCTATCGTCGCTATCACACTGTTCGTCGAGCCGTTTATGACCGAGGTGGAGTTCGAGTCGTCGTTGACGACGTAGATTTCGCCGTTCGCTGAGTCGTATGCGACTCCGATGGGGAGCCCGCCCACCGGGACCGTCGCGACGACCGCGTTTGTCGAACCATCGATCACGGAGGTCGTGTTTGAGCCGTCATTGGCCACATAGATGTCTCCATTGGAGGGATCAAAGGCCACGCCCCAAGGGTAGCTCCCTACAGAAACGGTCGCGACTATCGTGTTATCAGATCCGTTTATGACAGAAACGGTAGCGGAGTGGTAATTGCTCACATAGAGGTTGCCTGTAGAGGAGTCGAAGGCAACCCCAATTGGGTAGCTCCCTACCTTTACGGTGGAGATGTGGGTACCCGTACTGGCCGACACCTTCGCATCAAAGAGCATTGGAAGGAATCCTGCGGCAAGGAGCAACGCAAGGACAGCGGCCTGCGGAACGAGTCGGCCCCTTCGAACGAGGTTCATGGCCGAACCCCTCCTATTCAAGGGGCTTATAAGGTTGGCTGGATAATCCAGCCTATTGTGGGAAGCCGCGATCCGCCAGCGAGCTGCGAGCGCAGAGGCCATCTCGGGTTCGGCGGCGCGTCTCTACCCGTCCTGATGACCGAAGCTGGTACCCTCGCGCTTCTTCACAATGAAGTGAAAGAGCGCGCCATCGCGCTTGGTCTCCAGCAGAGAGTTCCCTGTTCGCATCTGCCACCTCTCCATTTCAATCGCTGCGGTAGGATCGTCGGAGACCACGTGCACGGTCGTCTCAGTTGGGGAGACGTCGATGAGTTCGCTCAACTTCGAAAGCACCGCAGCACACTCGACTCCAATCTCGTACATCTCCACGTCAGGGAAGGCCGCGAAGCAGTGGACCCGCAGCTCTTGTAGTCTGGCGCGGACATCCGCAACGCACTCCACCAAGGGCACCAAAGAGGTCTCCCTTCCAGTCCGTTTCAGCTTAGCGAGCCATCCTTCATCGTAAGGGCGCTTGTTCGCCAAGCGCGGGCTGTTGAGTACTGCGCTGTTTGTCCCGACAACTGTGCAGTCGAAGGGCGCCCGCAGGACATCGAAGTGACGCGGACCCTCTATGGAGCCCATGGTCTTTCCCCTGGCGACCTTGGTTCCGACTGGCTTCAGCGTCACGGATGTGAATCCTCCTGATATCCATCCGAGCGTGGGCGCGACGCCGACGACGAACTCGCCGTCAGACTCACGTGCCCATATTCCATCCTCCACGGCGTACAGGAGCTCATCGGGATACTCGCAGTCGAGAATCTTCATCTTGTGCCCAGGCACCTGTCGATGAGTGGGCGGAGAAGTGGGGAGGACTTGACCCTCAAACGGGGCCTCAAGCGGTTCGAGGTCACCTCCGCTTGGCATGACGAGGCGACTCCGGAGGCCTACGGCGCGAGCAGTGCAACCGGATTACTCCGATCGGGGGCGCCCCATCACTTCTCGATGGGGTATCTGACAGAGTTGCCCCACTCGGTCCAAGAGCCGTCATAGTTCTTCACGTCGGGGAACCCCAGCAAGTACCTGAGGACGAACCAGGAGAACGACGACCTCTCTCCTATTCTGCAATAGGTTATGACCTCCTTGTCTGGGGTCACGCCCTTTGACTTGTACAGCTCGTCGAGCTGGGCCCTGGTCTTGAAGGTTCCGTCGGCGTCGTTGACTGCTTGCGCCCATGGGATGTTCTGCGCCCCAGGTATGTGTCCGCCTCGCTGGGCATGTTCGGTCGGGTATTCTGGCGGCGCAAGGACCTCGCCGGTGAACTCCTTGGGGCCCCTCACGTCGACCAACACCCTGCCGCTGGACCGTATGGAAGCGCTGACATAGTCCTTGTACGCCCTGATCCTTTCTTCTGGGCCCGACGCGACGTAACTCGTCCTCTGGTACGTCGGAACATCCTTGGTCAGCGGGCGGTCCTCCAGCAACCACTTCTTCCTCCCTCCGTTCATCAACCTCACGTCCTTCACGCCGTAGTACTTCAGGTCCCAGAAGGCGTAGGCTGCGAACCAGTTGTTGAAGTCACCGTAGAGGACGGTGGTCGTGTCCTTCGTTATACCGTTCCGGCCAAGCAGGTCCTCCAGCTGTTGTCTCGAGAGTATGTCTCTGTTCAACTGGTCGTTCATGTCCTTCTTCCAGTCGAATAGGACCGCGCCAGGTACGTGACCAGTGCCGTAGTTGGCCAGCGGGTCGTAGTCCACCTCCGCCACTCTGACTGAGCCGTCTTGCAAGTGATCGCTTACCCACTGCGTGTCAACGAGCACTTCAGAATGCGCGTATGCTGGCTCCTTGAGGGTGCCGCTCAAGCTCGAACTCTCCTAATCGAGCGGGAACGACCCCTTGCACCTAGAGTCGCGGGTGACATACCAGTCTCTAGCCGCGGTAAGTTGGTCATGACGTCACCCTTCTAATCACAGGTAATTAAACTCTTAATTGTATATGATTACATAGAGCGGCTGGGATGGATTACGATTCGAAGAGGAACCGATTGATGCGATCAGTCAAGGTGGCGAGCGCGCAGTCGACGCGGCCCGAATACGGAGAAATACCGTTGACTCGGAATCGGCAACGGTCCGAGATACGATAAATATGGTGTGAGTTGCAAAAGAGAGGGAAGGAAGACGTCAGACCTGAGGATCGGTTCGGTGGTAATCGACTGCGTGAGATTCGACGAGATGCTCGCATTCTGGAAAGAGGCACTGGGCTACGCCCCTAGGGACCCGGTCGGGAAAGACTGGGCGGTTCTCCGGGACCCTTCCGGCAGAAACACCAATGTATCTCTGAACAAGGTGCGGCCCTCAGGGAAACTCTCAGGGAGGAACTGGCTGCACTTCGATCTATATGCCACAGACCAGAAGGGAGAAGTCGAGCGACTTCTCAAGCTGGGGGCCAAGCGCCACGCGCAGGAATACGACCAGGAGGACGACTTCGTAGTCCTGGAGGACCCCGATGGCAATCTGTTCTGCGTCGTCGACGTGACCAGGAAGGTGGTAGGAGTCGAAGACGTGCCGAAGATGACCGAGAACGGCTGGGAGCTCAAAGCAAGACTCCCAGGCGGCAAGGCCATCGTCGGGAGGGCACGAACTCCGGCCTGAGGACGCTCGGCATCAGCCGCTGCCAAGGCTCTTCGTAGCCGTTGTCGAGTATCAGTTAATAACGCCTCGAATCGAAGTGAAATTTCCTTCCGGAGGAAGTCGAATTTTGGAGAGCGCTGTTCAGACGCACGTGCTGACGAAATCGTACGGCGAAGCGAGGGCCTTGGACGCTCTATCTCTCGGCGTGAGGCAGGGAGAAATCCTTGTGCTACTCGGGCCGAACGGCTCAGGGAAGACGACCTTCCTCCATCTCATCTCCACAGTGTTGAAGCCTACTAGCGGTACGGCGACGGTGATGGGATTCGACCTGGTCAAGCAGCCCCTTAAGGTGAGGGAGTCCATAGGAATCTCGTTCCAGGAGCCCAGGGGATTCTGGAGGCACAAGCCGTACCACATTCTGTCATTTCATGCTTCGATGTACGGGATGCGTGGGGAAGAGCGTTCGATGGCCGTGGACGACACCCTGAAGCAATTCGAGCTCTGGCCCTCGAGGAACAAGAGGTTCATGGAGCTGTCGGGCGGGCAGGCCAAGCGGCTCGAGGTGGCGAAGCTCTTCGTGCACAGGCCGCCGGTCGCCGTGTTCGACGAGCCGACCGCGATGGTGGACCTCGAAGGGAAGAGGATGATCTGGGATCTGATCAGGGGCCTAAGAGAGAAAGGGTCGACTGTCATCGTGGCCACCAACGAGGTCAGAGAGGCGGAATATCTCGCTGACAGGATCTGCATCATGAAAGGAGGGAAGGAGCTCGTCACGGAGAACCTCGTGACCCTCAAGGACAGCATCACCGGTGGGGACGTCGTGGACCTTGAGGTCTCGGCCCCGATCACTCCTGGCGTGCTCGGTGCGATCCAGGAGGTCCCAGGCACCGTGCGGGTCGTCCAGGGTGGAGACCGTGGGCTGAGGACGTTCGTGAACAAGTCAGAGGACTGGCTGCCTCTGATGATGATGTCGATGCAGGAGCTTGGAGTGAGGGTCACCTCAATCAGGGTTTCCGAGCCCTCGCTCGACGATGTCTTCCTCCACTACACGGGGAAGGAGGCCTTGCAAAAGAATGCGTGAGATGCTTTCCCTCTATTCGTTCGAGGTCCGCGAGGCGTTCGACTCGGTTCCATGGACAGCGTACTACTGGGTCTTCTTTGCCTTCCAATACTTCGTCTACGGCCAGCTCGTCTCGAGGCTGGTTGTGGCGGTCCCAGACTACTATGTCTACTA
>JASHVT010000151.1 GCA_030039515.1 Nitrososphaerales archaeon | reverse complement strand
ATTATGTTGCCTGCCTTCTTCTCCCGCATCATCTGCGCCGCCTTGAGCACCGACTCGTTTGCGTCCACCATCAAGGGGTCGGTCTTCACAAAGTTCCTGACGGTGATCACGCTCGGCTCGGCCGCCTCGAGCCAGAAGGTCAGAGAGTAATGACAGTTAGGACATTCGTCCGGCGTCGTGTCGCCCTCGAAGATGTGACCGCACCTGTAGCACTCCCATCTCTTCATCGTTCTCAAAATAGGCTCGGTGGTATATTAAGCGATAGACCTGGCGGCCCGTTGGGGGCGGAAAAGGCTAAGCGCGACTTGCCCGAGACTCAGACTGACTCGGCTTTGGGCTGGAGTGCGATGAGCGCCCTGGCTCTCTGCTGGCACTTCGCGGCCGTGTCGGTGTACTGCTTCCAGGTGGTATAGTTCTCTTCCACTTTGGCGAGCAGCAAAAGGATGTCCGCCGCTTGAAGGTAGTGAGAGATCGCGGTACCTGTGTTGCCTCCCTTCTCGTCCGCGGCGGCATCGTTGATGAGCTGGTTGGATAGCCAGCGGAGCTTCTGTGAACGTGTCATCGGAGGCTTGGTTCCGGCTTGCATGGAGATGCGATGGAAGGAATTCGGGATAGGCATCGAAGTCGCATTTTGTAGACGAAAGCGACAACGTGTTGTCAGCGAACCCCGCGTGTTTTTTAAGCAAGCAACTGACTTTTGTTGATTCGATGAAGATCGATGCTGACGCGAGTCAGGGAGTCGGAGAAAGGGACATGGAGATTGTCAGGACGATAGGGGACGAAGAGCTCTCTGTTTTCAGCTTCGACGGGCTGCGCAGGATATCAGGCTCCCATCCAGAGACTCTCTCGCGGATCCTTGGGAGGCTGGAGGAGCAGGGGTTCGTGATGAAGTCCCCGGACGGGTACATGGCGACGGGGAAGGTGAAGTCGGTCTCCGATCGGGGGCGCGTCTACGGAAGCTCGAACGAAGTTCCTCTGCTACACACGTTCCTCCCCTATGGGACGGCTCCCGAGGATGTGGTGGTCGCGCTTGCAGGCAAATGGTTCGACAGCCTCAGATGGGTCGGAATGGCGGAGGGTGAAGACGAAGTGGTCATGAAGTGGGTGACAGACGACGGTTCCGTCATCATTGACCTGAGGATGTCAGGCGGACAGGTCGATATCGACGCTAGGATGAAGGACGAAGGAGACTTCCCCAAGGGCGTAAGGGGGGCGCACCGGCTGATAGGCAGGATCGGCCGCCTCCACTCGATGCCCAGGGCCGCCAGAGCCTCGACCCCCGTGAAGATAGGCTACTTCAGACCCTACGCGATGTGAGCGGGTCTCCCGCGTACCTGCTCAACAAGTACAGGCGATACCACCCCATTGGTGGTGAATGTTGCAAGATGACTAACACAGACGGAACACAGCTGCTGCAGTCTTTCTCCGACGCAGTAGCTCAACTGGCTGAGAGCGTGTCCCCCTCGGTGGTCGGGATCAACGCGGGTAGGAGGAGCGGGACGGGGGTCGTGTGGAGCAGTGATGGCCTTGTGCTCACAGCGAGCCACGTAGTCGGCAGGTCGACTGAACCTGTGGTCACGCTTTCCGACGGCAGAGAGTTCGGTGCTCGCGTTGTGGGGAGAGACCCCTACTCGGACGTGGCGCTCCTCAAGGTGGACGCCGGTGGCCTCATACCAATCAAGAGGGGCTCGTCTCGCGAGGCGAAGGCAGGGCAGTTCGTCATGGCCCTCTCCAGCGCCTTTAGTGCAAAGCCTTCCGTCACGGCAGGGGTGGTCACAGCTCCGAGTCGGAGCATGAGGGGATGGTGGGGCATCATGATAGAGAACGCCGTGATCTCAGATGCGAAACTCAACCCCGGCTACTCGGGCGGACCTCTCGTAGACGCGTGGGGGAGGATGCTTGGCATGAACGTCGCCTACTTCTCCGGCAGGGGAGTTGCGACACCGACGGAGTCTCTGGACGAGGTCGCGCAGAGGATAGCGAAGGACGGCCGCGTGAAGAAGGGCTTCCTGGGGGTCGTCGTCGAGCCATTGGAACTCCCCGAGAGGCTCTCCAACGATCCGAGCGTGGGTCAGCGGACGGGGCTGCTGGTGAGGGCCGTCGACGACGAGTCCCCTGCGAAGACTGCGGGCGTCTCGATCGGCGACGTCCTGTTCAAGCTGGGAGAGTCCCGGGTGACCGACGAGTTCGAGCTGCACAGGGCCCTCGCGGGAGATGTGGTTGGAAGGCAGGTGAGCCTTTGGGTCCTCAGGGGCGAGAGACCGGTCGAACTGAGAGCGACCCCTAGAGAGGCTGAAGAGTGATGGACTTCCCGTCTGGTCCTGACTTCCCTCCCGGACCGGGAGACTCGCGCGATCCCCTTCCACCCATTCGTCCCCAGCCCGCGATTCGCAGGCGCCCCACGTGGGGCGCGTCCTAGCTTGCTAGGAAATGCCCAGGCCGGCCTTCAATTCGCGCCCTGCGCGCAGGACCTCCGCCTCGGAGTTCTTGAAGGGGTTCAGTTCTAGGCAGACAAGGACGTCCGAAGGGGCGAGCCTCTTCAAGAGCCGGTTGAGCTCCGCGGTCCCCTGCCCCGGTATCAGGTGATCGTCAGCCTTGCCGGTGTTGTCGCTCAGGTGGAGCTCCTTCAGCTTCGGCCCTGCCTTCCGAGCGAAGGAGTCCGGGTGTATTTCGCTGACGTGGGCGTGGCCGGTGTCTAGCGTGAACTGCAGACCGTCTACCTCCGTCAGCATCCGTTCGATGTTCTCTGCAGAGCTTGCGACGGGAAAGTCGTACGCGTGCATGCCCTTGGTCTGGTTCTCCACGTCTATCACCAGCCTCTCGCCCGCGGCCTTGACCATCCTCCTGAGCGTCGCGGCGGACGCCTTGAACGAGTCTTCGACCAGGAACTTCGTGTAGGTGGTTCCAGGATGGAACGTGACTATCGTAGCTCCGACCGACTCGGAAAAGTCGACAAAGCTCTCGAGCGTTCTCTCAATCGAGTCCTTGACAGGCTGATACGGCCAGCCGGGGTTGAGGTCGGAGAAGGGCGCGTGCGTCGTCACGGTCATCTTGTAGGAGGAGAGCGCGTCAAGGATCCGCTTCTTTTCGGCCCACTCGGGATAGGCGTGGGGCACCTCACCCCACAGCTCGACATAGTCGTAACCCTCGTTCCCGATTGCCTCGATTGCCGAGTATAGGTCCTTGTGCAGGAGCGACCATGTGCTGAGGCCTATCTTCATCGTTCCACAATCGAGTTTCTCTTGCCGAAGCTCAGGAAGTCGGTGAGCTTTGGGCAGCCCGCAACCTCTTGACCAGCTCCTTCAGCATCGCAAGCGAGATTTCTGGGTGCGCGTTTACGAGTCCAGAGAAGGCCCAAGACGTCAGGGCCCAGCACTTTGTGGGGGCGACGGCAACCACGTCGGCTGAACGGGGAAGCTCGTCGATCAGTGACATCTCGCCGAAGAACTGGCCTCTTCCAAGCGTCGCGAGGACCCTCCCTCCCTTTCTGACTTCGGCCTTCCCGTCGAGCAATAGATAGAAACCGACGCCGATCGACCCTTCGTTCACGATCGTGTCGCCAGCGTTGTAGGTAAGCTCCTTCCCTTGGGAGGCTATCGCCTTCACGCTCTTGTCGCTGAGACCCCCGAACATCGGCACGGAGCCAAGCATGGACGTCGCGTCTGAACCAGCCATTCGTGATTTCGTCCTTTGGAACCGATTTAAACCCACCGAAAGAATTCGACTGACCTGCGCCGAAGACGTGCCTAGCCCGTCGCCCCGCCACGGGCAGCAGCCTAGGAGAGTCGCTTTTCAGTTTCGCCGCCGAGACAGCGGTTTTACCAGGATCTTCTTCGGCTTCGGGCCGAGCGAGAGGATGGTCTTCTCGTAGTCTGACCACCTGACTCCCAGCTTTTGTGCCACGAGCATCTCCACCATCGTCGCGAATTCGTGCTCGCCCCTGTACGGCGCCCTGGGGTCGTTCCCAGGCTCCGCGTCTGCAGAGTGGAGGTTCTGCCGGCGTTCGTTCTCGAAGCCCACGTCGAAGGCGACCACTTCGGCGTCCGTGACCCCGTTCATCTTGCATAGTTCGTATTCAATCATCTCGTGCAGCGCGACTAGGAACGCGTACCTCTCGTCCTTCATCTTGCTCACCCTGATCTCCGCTGGCCTGCCTGGTATCCAGTCTCCGACGGTCTCGTACCTCTGCTTCCTGTGAGGAACCTGCACCACGCTGAACATGGGCTTCGAGTTCTTTCTGGTAACCAGACTCCTTCTACGGACCTTCGGCGAGCCGATTCTCGCGTCAACCGGCACGGCACGCTTCCCGCTGCCCGATGACATCGGTCAGGAGCTCGCCCGACGCCCCTATGGGATAGGCAGTCTAGAACAGCCTCTACTTTGGTCAAGCAAAATTGAGTGAATTGAGATGCTCGTGGACGAGCGGTCGAAAGGTTCGCCGGCGTCGCCTTATGTGCAAAGAGGGCCCGTCTCGCTCTCACGGCGTAGCCTTCGGTCTGATATAACATATGTTATGATGGACTTCGGACAGTTTGACCGCCGCTTGACGTGGGCTACGGCGACTTCCTGAACTCGAGCGCCGCAGAATTGATGCAGTACCTGAGGCCGGTAGGCCTAGGGCCGTCCTCGAACACGTGGCCGAGGTGGCATCCGCAGTTGCTGCACATCACCTCGGTCCTCAACATCCCGAAACTCCTGTCGCTGGACTCCTTGATGCCCTCCCTCGATATGGGCTGGAAGAAGCTCGGCCAGCCTGTTCCCGACTCGAACTTGGTGTCGGAGCTGAACAGAGGCGTGCCGCAGACCACGCAGTGGTACGTACCTTTGACGTGGTTGTCCCAGTACTTTCCTGTGAAGGCCGCCTCCGTGCCTTTGTTGAAGCAGACGTTCACCGACTCCTTCGAGAGCTTCGCCTTGAGCTCCTCCATCTCTTCCTTGGTGAGCACTGCGTTCAACTGATGCGCGTGAAGTATAAACGTTGTAGTCGTTCCGAGCGGCCTGCAGGCCCGGCCGCAGGCTGTTTATCTAATCACGGATGGGGGCCGGCTCCATGGAAGTTGACCAGATAGCCCTCAGCCCCGAAGACCTGCCGAAGAAGTGGTACAACATAGTTCCTGACATCCCCGGAGGGCTCCCGCCTCCCAAGGAGCCCGACGACGGGGAGTCGAGGATGGAGGCGCTCAAGCGGCGCCTCGTAGGAGAGTGCCTGAAACAGGAGATGTCGACCTCCAGCTGGGTTGACATCCCCGAGGAGATCAGGGAGCTCTACATACACGCGGGCAGGCCCCGTCCCATGTACCGGGCTCTCCGCCTTGAGAAGAGGCTCGGCCTGAAGAAGGCGAGGATATACTACAAGAGGGAAGACCTCAGCCCCACGGGCTCTCACAAGGTCAACACCGCGATAGCGCAGGCCTACTACGCGGCGAAGGAAGGGAAGCACACCCTGGTTACGGAGACCGGGGCAGGGCAGTGGGGGACCGCGCTGTCCTACGCGGCCTCCCTGATGGGAATGAAGACGGTGGTCTTCTGGGTGCGTGCTGTCTACGACTGGAAGCGCGAGCGCCGGCTGCTGATGCAGATGTATGGGGCCGAAGTTCACGCATCGCCGAGCGACCTCACGGCCTTCGGGAGGCGGCTCCTGTCAGAGGATCCCAAGCACCAAGGCTCGCTCGGGATAGCGGTGTCGGAGGGCCTGGAGTTCACCGACCTGGAGGGCGGCCGCGTCTACTGCCTGGGGTCCGTCCTGAACCACGTCCTGCTGCACCAGTCGGTCATAGGCCTAGAGACGATAAAGCAGTTCGAGCTGGTAGGCGACTCGCCCGACGTGGTGATAGCTTGCCTGGGCGGAGGGTCGAACTTCGGAGGGGTCGCCCTGCCTTTCTTGGGAGAGGTCCTCCAAAGGAAACGGAAGTGCGAGTTCATCGCGGCCCAGTCGGAGGCAGCGCCGAACCTCATCAAGGGCGAATACAGGTACGACTTCGGCGACACGGCGGGACACACCCCGCTGATGAAGATGTACTCCTTGGGGCATGACACGCCGATGACACCGATAATGTCCGACGGCATCAGGTACCACGCCGCGGCGCCGATCATAAGCGCCTTGAAGAGCAAGGGGTACGTGAAGGCGATCGCCTACCCGGCCGACGAGATGCTCGTATTCGAGGCGGCGAGGACGTTCCTCGAGACGGAAGGCTGGCTGATCGCGGGAGAGTCTGCCCACGCAGTCAGGGCGGCGATGGACGAAGCGAGGAGGGCCGAGTCGAAGGGCGAGGAGAGGTGCATCCTGGTGAACATCAGCGGCCACGGGTTCCTCGATCTGGACGCATATCGCCACAAGATGAAAGCGTGACCTGACGGCGAGGCCGTGTCCCGGATACTCTTAAGAGACCGTGATGCGAAGACGGGAGTCTTCTTTGCCAAAATTCGCGACGCCCCAAGAAAGCTGGAAGGAGCAGGCGGGCACGGTCATGCTCGTCGAGACGTCGAAACTCTTCGTCGGCAAGGTGAACGTCAGGAAGAGCCCTGGCGATGTCGGAGACCTCGCAGACTCGGTGAAGGAAAAGGGCATACTCGAGCCTGTGATAGCCCGTCCCATCGGTGGGCGGTACGAGCTTGTAGTGGGCTCGAGAAGGTTCGAGGCCGCCAAGATCGCGGGGCTGAAGCGGCTGCCCGCCGTGGTGAGGCCCATGACGGACGAAGAGGCGATCGTCGTCTCGCTGGCTGAAAACATCCAGCGAAGGGACATAGAGCCCGAAGAAGAATACGACGCGATAAGCTCGCTCCGCAAGCTGAACCCCCACGCATATGGGAGCGTCGAGCAGATAGCAAGGGCCCTGGGGAAGTCGAGAAGGTATGTCGAGGACCGGATAGCGGCCGTGGAGGCTGTACGGAACATCAGGAAAGACTCCAGGGCAGACATCACGGTCAAGCAGGCCCCGCGCGCCGAGGAGAGGAGGGAGGGAGTGCTGCCCGTCAAACATGCGACATTCTTGCACCGCGCGGAGGAGGCCCAGTCAGTGAGGGAGCTGCCCAAGAGGGAAAGGGCATCGAAGCTCAAGGAGCTTGCCGAGACGATAGCACCATTGCCGAAGCCAGAGGCCGAGACGGTGGTCAGCCACTTCGTGATGGCCCCCCAGAGGCCCGTCGAAGAGATCAAGAAGGAGATATCCTATCTCCATGCGGTAAAGCTGGACATACTCCTCGACCCTCGAGTGGCGGACGGGCTCAGGAGGGCGGCAGAGGAGAGGAACACCACCATGGAGGCGGTGGCGTCGCTCGCCATCCACTCCTGGCTCAGGCAGCAAGGCTACGCATAGACTCCTGCGGGTCTAGAACTCTGGTGAACAGGCTCCTGCTGCTCAGCTTCAGGGCTTCATCGAGAACCACTTTATGCTGCATCCGAACGGCCGGGTGTCGGAAACTCTGACCTCCCTGCCGGCTAGGACGTCGTCGATGGCGCTCCTGAGGTCGTGGGCCGTTATCTTGGATGGGTCCTTCGAGTCGTCTATCCTTCCCCGGTAGCGGAGGAGCCTCTTGGCGTCGAATACGAAGACGTGCGGCGTGCACACGGCCCCATAGTCCCCGACCACCTGCTGGGAAGCGTCACGCAGATAGGGAAAGTTGAAGCCTTTCTCTTCGGCTCGCTTGACCATCTTGGCGAAGCTGTCCTCGGGGTAGGACCTCTCGTCATTGGAGTTGATCGCGACGAGCTGGACGCCCCTGGCAGAGTAGTCGCGCTGGATGGACACCATCCGGTCCTCGTATGCGACCACGTAGGGACAGTGGTTGCAGCTGAAAATGACTACCAAGACGGGCTTGCCCGCGAACGACGAAAGGGAGTGCTTCCGTCCGTCGACGCCGGGCAGCTCGAAGTCGGGCGCCGGAGACCCCAGGCTCAGCGTCGTCGTCATTCGAGGCTCGGAGCGCGGGCCCATTGATATCGTTGTCCCTAGCCGCTCGCCGCGACTTCGCTCGGACAGGGCCCAGCTCTGGTTGGCGGAGTTGGGCTCGCTCGGCGAGCTCTGCAGCGAGGCTGGCCTAGTCTTCAGAGCCTAGGTTCGGACGACTCTGGAGTATGCCCTCGATCTTCTGAGAAACCGCGGAATCCAGGGAAGAGACGAACTCAGCCGACTTCATGTTCTCCTCCACCTGTTCTGGCTTGCTCGCGCCCGTGATGACGGTGCTGACGTTGTTGTTCCTCAGGCACCAGGCCAGTGCCAGCTGTGCCATCGTGCAGCCCAGGTCCCTGGCGATCGGCTGGAGCTCCTTGACGGTGGCGATGTTGCCGGGCGTCACGACCGAGTCCTTCAGCCACCTCATGTTCTCCATGGACGCCCTCGACCCTTGGGGGATGCCCTCGTTGTACTTCCCCGTCAGCAGGCCGGAGGCCAAGGGGCTCCAAGTCGTCAGGCCGAGGCCCACGCTAGCATAGAGGCGAGTGTATTCCTTCTCGACCTTGTCCCGCTGTAGCATGTTGTAAACAGGCTGCTCCATCTGAGGAGGGACGAGACCCTGCGTCCTGGCGATCGTGCACGCTTCCTGGATGTCGTCCTTGCTCCACATGGAGGTCCCCCAGTAGAGGACCTTCCCCTGGTGGATGAGGTCGTCCATGGCCCGCACCGTCTCCTCTATCGGCGTCGTGGGGTCCGGCCTGTGGCAGAAGAAGAGGTCGAGGTAGTCGAGCTGGAGGCGGCGGAGCGAGTTGCGGCAGGCCTCTGACACGTGCTTCCGGGAAAGCCCCTCGTCGTTCGGACCTTCCCCGCCCCAGAACACCTTGCTCGATACCACGATGTCCTCGCGCTTCCATCCCAGCTTCTTGATCACGTTACCCATGACGAGCTCGGCGTTGCCGTGGGCATAGGCCTCGGCGTTGTCGAAGAAGTTCACGCCAAGCTCACGGGCCTTGCTCATACACTTGGTCGCCGCGTCCTCGCCGACCTGACCTCCGTATGTCACCCATGCGCCTAGCGAAAGTTCGCTGAGCTTCAGACCTGAGCTTCCCATCCTCCTGTAGTTCATCAGGCGGGCTTGCGATGAGGACGGTATAATTACCCTGCGTCCAGCCGATTATGGCGCCGGGCGAGCCGTTTACTCTTATCTACGCCGGCATCTCCGGTTTTCTGGTTGACGCCCAAGCAGAAGATGGTCGTGGTGGTGCCCGTAGTCGCCGCCCTGGTGATCGCGTTCATCTACTTCGGCTTCTTCACGAATCCCTATGTGATATTCGGGGTGTTCTTAGCTTGGCTTGCGGTCACGGTGTGGAACAGGAGGAAGTTCGGAGGACGGAAGAAAGCCGCAGCGCTTGGCAGCCCCGGACCCGACGCCTAGGTCGGCCAGAGTCGAGGTCACACTTCGGAGTGTCGGAAGCAGTATGTCAGATGGTCGTTGACCATCCCCGTCGCCTGCATGTGCGAGTAGCAGATCGTAGGACCGACGAAGCTGAACCCCCGCCGCGCCAAGTCGCCGCTCAGTCGTGCCGACTCGTCGGTGAAGGCCGGTATCTGTCTCAGCTGCTTCCAGCGGTTGGTCTTCGGCAGACCTCCCACGAACTTCCAGACGTACGAGTCGAAGCTCCCGAGCTCCTCCTGGACCTTCAGGAAGGCCCCTGCGTTCTTCACCGCCGCCCTGATCTTCTGCTCATTTCTGATGATGCCAGGGTCTGCGAGCAGTTGCTTCACCTTGTCCTCGTCGTAGCGGGCGACCCTCTCTGGGTCGAATCCGTCGAACGCCCGCCTGAAACTGTCGCGCTTGTGGAGGACCGTGCGCCAGCTGAGGCCGGCCTGGGCCGCCTCGAGCACCAGAAACTCGAAGATCCGTCTGTCCTCGTGGACCGGGACGCCCCACTCCTCGTCATGGTACGCCAGGTACAGAGGGTCCTCGATGTCCGCCCAGTCGCACCGTCTCCTTTCTCTAGCCATCTCTCTATCCCGGCGGGTTGAGTCTGCTGTAGGGCAGGTAAGCGTCGAGCTCCGCTTCTCGGTCCCTGTAGTCCGGACACACTCGGCCCAGTCTTCTCTTGAACTCGGGAGAGTGGTTGAAGACCGAAAGATGGGTAAGCTCGTGGAAGACGACATAGTCTCTCAGCCTTTCCGGAAGCGCGGCCAGCTGCCAGCTGAAGGTGAGCCGTCCCTCTCTGGTGCAATACCCCCAAACTCCTATCTCCCTGACGTCGACTCTGCTGGCGCGCACCCCAACGGCGGGCGACAACTCGGCGACTCTCCTGACGACGTAAGCCGAGGACTCTCGGAGGAACCACCTGCGTGTCAGCTCCCTGACCCTCCGCCTGTCAGAGGCAAGGACCGTCACCTGGTATGGGTCGCGTTTCAGCTCCTCGGTCATGCTCTGGACGAAGACGACGTTGTGGACCCTCCCCTCGAAGATGACGTGGTCCTCACCCAAGACTGTCTTCATGCTCGCGACTCGAGCCGACTCGCTGAGTATCCAGTCGCTCCTCGACTTGATCTCGGTTTCGACGTTGACCTTCCTCCCCCTCGGGACTACGACCTCGAGTGTGAGGTCGGGCCTAAAGCGGAAGTGCGTATACCGTCGGCTCCTTCCCTCAAGGACTTCGTACTCGATCGTCCTGCCTCGGATAGAAAACGACGGCACGTCTCTTCGCGGGAGAGCAGGCGCGTAAATAACGACCACGGTCCGGCGGTCGTCTTGGAGCTTAAATCGCGTATGTACGCCGGCGTGGAGGAGGAAAGCAGAGCGTGGTGAGGGTCGCGTATTCGCCATACAGAGAGATCGTCGTCCACGAGGTCATCGAGCAGGAGAGTCACGTTCTCTTCGAAGACATGGTAAGACAGGCCCTGTCGAGCCCGGCGCACGCGGAGCCTTCAATCAACTGGGTCGACGGGATAGCGTTCGTCGTGGCCGCCATGCCCCCGACCGAAGACGTTGTCAAGGAGAACCTTGAAGGGCGGGTCCACTACGCTTCAGTGATGTTCACGAAGATACCCTACCAGGCGCAGGTGCCTGTGAAGATCGGGACTCAGAACTACAGCGTCAGACTTAGACGGGCCGAGAACAACGGTGCGCTCGCCGCGCTTGCGAAGTTCCTGAAGGACTTCAAGGCTGGCGCGGACCAGTCGATGTGAGACCGTAGAGCACCCTCGACCTGGAAAGGCCTTTCACTTCGGCACGTCTGCCCAAATACCTGTGAGTCCATGACAGGAAGGATGAGCAGGGGAAGGCTGAAGCACTCGGGGCGACTCAGGGCCGCAGCGGAGGAGATCAGAGGTCAACCCAAGGCGCTCGAGGCTTTTGGCAAGTCGGGGTTCCCGAGCGCTTCGAAGGGCTCGGTCTTCGTCGGCGCGGGGGACTCCTACGCTGCTGCGCTCGTTGCCTTCTATGCGTCGAGGGCGGGCTGCATCGCGCTAGACCCGTACGTCCTGGTCGCCTATCCCGAGATCGCTGCAGGCAGAGAGGTGTTCTTCATTTCGGTCTCTGGGAGGACGGCAGCCAATGTCGAGGCCGCGGCACGGGTCCGGAGACTGGCGAAGTCCACGACAGCCATCACGTCCGAGGGCACGAACCGGCTCTCCGAGTTGACCGACCACGCGGTCAAGCTTCCAGTCAGACCGGCCCCTAGGTCTCCCGGTCTCATGTCGTTCAGCCTGTCGGCGCTCGCTGTCCTGAACATTTCTGCCAATGCCGGAGGATGCGACTTCGAAGGAGCGATGCACAGAGCCGAGAAGGACTCGCTGGAGATGGTGTTCTCGAAAGGGATGACATATTTCCTCGGGAACGCGTCCGCGCATGCGATCACGGTCTATTCGGCTGCTAAGGTCTACGAGTTCCTGGGGGCGAAGGCCCAAGGCGAACTTCTGGAAGAATTCAGTCATCTAGAGCTCTTCTCTCTGGGCGAGTCCGACTCGGTCAACATATTTTCGTGCTTCGACCCGGAAGGCGCCGGCCTGAAGCTGCGGGAGGCGCTGTCTCAGAGGGGGTACCAAGCCAGGCAGGTACCGTCGCGAGGGAGGTCGGACTGCGAGAAGCTGTTCCATGCCATCTTCACTTCGCAGCTTGCGGTCCTCAGAAGGGCCGAGGAGCTGGGGCTCTCCGGGCCCACCTTTCTGGCAAACAAGGGCAGGCTCGCTATAAGCGACTCCAGGATCTACTGACACTCGCGGTCACTTCCGAAGAGCCCCCCCGGAGTGGAGCTGCGCATCCTCTTCCTATCGTATATTCTCCGTCCCCCGGGCCGGTGGACGTGCCCCCTCCCGACTTCGTAAGACGCGCGGCCTTCGGACTTGACCAGCCGCTATGCTGGCGCTGTGCCCACGCTGCAGTGTTCGAGCGGCAGGAAGTCTGCATGAACTACGGCGCGTACGTGTTCCTACAGTCGTCTTGCAAGTCCTTTGAAGGGAGGCGCCTCGCGCATGCGAAAACGGCCCAAGCCCTGGACGTGTCGGCTGCGTTTCCAGAAGGGCTTGTCGATCTTAGACAGACCATGGGCCATGATGAAATCAGAAGGACATCGGGAACGCCGACAGACACGAGTTAGAAAAGATGACTACACAGGCACGCCTTGATCTGTTCTTACTTCGCGAGGCGCATGAGCGTCATGCTCAGCTCCAGTCCCCTCTGGGTCGCCCTGTACGGCTTCCTGTGAGAGGTCTCTTGCGTCGGCTCCACCAAGCCCTGCGCCTTCAGTTCCGCCAGCGCCCTGCTGATGTGACTGACGTGTTCACTGTGGAGCGATGCCAGCTCCGTCGGCGTCTTCGGCCCTCTCGTCAACGTGGAGAGTATCTCGACTCTCACTTCGCTCCTCGCCACGAAGTCGGCTACCCCACTTCCCGGCATGGCAGCGCTGTAATAGCTGTCTGAGAAATATATAGATTGTTACCAGACAATACATTATTTGCAAACTGCCATGCGGGAGTTACCACGTTCGGCTCGTGGGACCAGCATGGCGGTTGATCCTCAGACCAGCGCGCCTTGGTAGACGGCAATGACGAGGAGCGTTCCGATCACTATGATGGCTACCAGACATATGGCAAACCCCGCCAAGAACCGGTCAAGGCCCCTTGTGCTGTGGACGACTGTGATGCAGTAGACTATCCCTATCAAAGGAGAAACCAGCGGGAGCCAAAGGAGCTGCCAGACGCCGAAGAGAAGGCCGAACCACCCTAGCACCCCGAGAAAGGAAGTCGTGAGAAATCCCCACAGAAGGGGACTGCTCATCCGCCTGTCTTCGGGGGCCGCTCCTTCCGAAGCGTCTCCCTGGACTCCGAGGGCGCCCGAGCCTTCGCCGCTTTGTCTCGCAGGATTCTCGGACAGGCGCGTTCGGGTCATCTACTTCGACCTGGAGCTCCAGTCAATCGGCATGAGTTCGGAGAGTTTCACCTTTGTCAAGCTTTCGCCGTCCGCCCCTGGGCGCTGGACGATGATGTATGGGTTCCCGAGTCCTCTCGCCAGTTCCCTGCACCTCCCGCAAGGCGGCAACACACGATAGGCAGGGCGCCCCTTTCGGGTTATCGCTACCATTGTGTCGATCTTCCTGTCGCCTCCCGTGACCATCGCCCCGATCGCAGAGAACTCGGCGCACATCCCCTCGGTGGTGCTTGCGGGATCTACGCACAGGCCGTGGTACTCCCTGTCGTTCCGCGTCCTAAGACCCGCCGAGACGCTGGAGATCTCTGACTCGCCCGTCTTCAGCAGTGCTGTAGCCCGGGCCACGAGCGCCCTGTCTCTCTCGCTGAGCTTCGCGAACCGCAACTTCACATTCATCGGCTCGGGGGACAGATAAGCTATCTCGTGAGAGGACGGCCGCCGAGAGGCTGCGAGGAGCAGCCTCGTTTATATCGAATGACATCGGCAGACCAGCCGTGGGCTCGACGTCGCATACGATCGAACAGGCGTACTACTTCGACTCCTCGCCGGAGAAGATGTTCAAGTATTTCACGAGCCGCAAGAAGCTGGTCAAGTGGTTCCTGAGCGACGCCGAGATAACGCCGAAGGCCGGGTCCAAGTACAAGTTCACCTGGTCCCCAGGCTCGAGCCAAACGGGGGTCGTGGAGAAGGTCGTGCCGGACAAGTCTCTGGTGATGACATGGCCCAACGTCGTCAAGGGGAAGGAGTACCGCACGAAGGTGACCTTCACGTTTGCAAAGAAAGGGAAGGGCACGGTCGTCAGCATAAAGCACGTCGGCTTCGAAGATGGAGACGACTGGCGCTGGCTCTACGGTGCAGTCCAGGCGGGGTGGGCGTACTTCATGACCAACCTGAAGTCGGTCGTGGCGAACGGCGAAGACCTGAGGTCGAAGCACGACGACCCGTAGCCCTGGCGACAGTTCGAATGTACGCTCCAGATAGGACAGGCGTCAGAGGCGGGGTTTCGTGACCGAGAGAGTCGTCGTCATCACAGGCGCGAGCAGCGGCATCGGCGCGGCCCTGGCAAAGAAGCTGGGGGCTAGGCGAGACAAGCTCGTCCTCGCGGCGCGGAGGAAAGAGCTGTTGGACAGGGTCGCGTTGGAGTCCAAGACCGACGCCTTGGCCGTGGCCACCGATGTGACGAAGAGGGCGGAGGTCGAGCGTCTCAGAGACCGGGCGCTCGAGAGATATGGACGCGTAGATGTCTGGGTCAACAACGCGGGCAGGGGGATCAACAAGCGCGTCGAGGAGCTGACGGACGAGGACATCAGGAGCACGATCGACGTCGTCCTCATGTCAGTGGTGTACGGGATGCAGGCGATCCTCCCGCACTTCGAGGAAAGGGGAAGGGGCCACATCATCAACGTGTCGTCCATGTTGGGAAGGGTGCCCTTCACGACGTACCGCTCGATCTACAGCGCCTCGAAGAGCGCGGTCAACATCCTCAGCTCGAACGCCAGGGTGGACCTCAGGCAGAGATATCCCGGAATAATGGTGTCCGTCGTCATGCCTGGCATCGTCGACACGCCCTTCCACGAGATCGCGGGCCCCGGCCTTCCTGTCAGGGCGGGAGGATCCCTTGGCCAGGCCAGGGTCGAGTCAGCGGATGAGGTCGCAGAGAAGATAGTCGGGCTCATCGACAACCCTGTCCCTGAGATGTACACCAGCCAGGCCGCCCAAGGAACGGTCAGCGGCTACTATGCCGACGTCGGGGCGTTCGAAGAGAGCATGGCAGGAAGAGGGCAGGGAAGGCGGCCCTGACGAGATGTCGACGGCTACTTCTTTCTCCTGCTGGGGTCGATGAGGAAGTCCCCGCTCCTGAGGATGTCTCTCCCTATTATCACCCTGTACTTCATCTGAGACCTGTCGGCGACGCCCACCTTGAGTTCGTAGACCCTTCCCGAGATGACGATCGAGGCGTCGACGACTGGCCTCTCCACCTTCTGACCTGCGGCCGACGCCTTTATCGTGACCCTCGAGACGGCCGGCCCGAGCTCCAACCTGTCGGCCAGGATCTTGTCGACTGTGGTCCTGTCCGCGCCCGTGTCTATCTTCGCCCTGACCTTCTCCTCTCCTCCTGGGCCTCTGACGATGACTCGCTCGACGAGGCGTATCACGTCCTTTTCCTTCTCCGCGACGGCGCTCATTTCTTCGCCTTCCCGACCGCGTACTCTATGATCTTACCTGGCACGTCGACGTCCGTCGCCTTCATCAGCCCCTTGAAGCCGGGAGAGGCGTTCACCTCTATCATGTACGGCCCATCCTTCGACATTATCATGTCCACGCCGGCTATCTCGACGCCGGCGGCCTTCGCGGCCTTGACGGCCATCTCCTCCTCTGCTTCCGTCTGGTTGTAGAGGACGCCCTTTCCCCCGAGGTGTATGTTGCTCCTCCACTCCGTCGGTCCCGCCTTCCGGATCATTGCCCCCACGACCTGCTCACCCACGACGAGCATCCTCACATCCTCTCCCGGGTTGGGGATGTAGCTTTGTATGAGTATCAGCTGCTTCAGCTCTACAAGCGTATCGATTATCGGCCCGACGTCGTTGACCTTCTCCACCTTCATCACGCCTACTCCTTGTGTCCCGGAGAGGAGCTTCAGGATCAGAGGAGGCGGAGTCCTCTCGATCACGTCCCCCGCCTTGATCTTGGACGCCACGAGGAAGCTCTCCGGAATCCGCAGCCCCGCTCCCCTGAGCCGCTGCATCGTCGCGAACTTGTTCCTCGCGGTCGAGAGTCCTCTCGCTGAAAGTGTCGAGGGAATCCCCATGAGCTCGAGGTGGTTCAGAAGCAGGACCCCGAAGTCAGTGAGGCTCCTCCCTACCCTGGGGATGACGACCTCGACCTCCCTGAACGACCTCGAGCCGTGGAAGGCGTCGAAGTACACGTCGTCTACCATGAGCTGCACGTCCCCTGTCTTGATGAATTCGGTCTGATGGCCCAAAAATCGGCCTGCCTTGATTATCTTCCTGGTCGTCCAGTAGTCAGCGTTCCTTGACAGCACGCCGATCTGCAAGTGCGCACGGGCGTGGCGCCTTACCGAGTATATGTCTGTTCACAGGGGCGCGACGCGCGCTATCCTCTGTGCCTCGAGGTGACCCCTTGCATCCAGCGGAGCATGGCCTCGTGATGCGCGATCGCCATCTCCACGTCTATCCCCGAGCCCGCGTGGCCGGTGTCGAACCAGATCACCTTGACGTCCTTTCCGAGCGACTTCGCCTTAGCCTCGTAAAGCTCGACCTGCCTCGGAGGGTCCCTCACGTCGTTCTTGCCCTGGATTATCAGAAGGGGCGCGGAGAGATTTTCGACGTAGCTGATGGGAGAGGCCCGTCTGAACTCCTCGCGCTTCTCCTCCGGAGTGCCGCCGTGGAGCGCGACGTCGTAGCCCTTCATGGCCTCCGGCTCGTCCTCGTACTCGGTGATCCAGTCCGCGACGACCACCCCGCCCATGCCGCCGGCCCATAGCTCCGGATGCACGCCCATGGCCTGGAGCGTGAGATAGCCCCCGTACGACCAGCCCGTCAGATAGATCTGGTCTGGCTTCGCTATCCCGTTCTCCACCAGCCAATCGCGCGCCGAGACCACGTCTTCGACCTCCCAGTGCCCGATGTCGCCGTTGATCTTCTTCTCGAACTCCTTGCCGAACGTGATCGAGCCGCGGTAGTTGAGGCTGGCGACGGCGAAGCCGTGGTCCACCCAGATCTGCTGCCTCGGCGCGAAGACGTTGAAGGCGACAGAAGTCGGCCCGCCGTGCGTCTCAAGTATCGTAGGAAACGGGCCGTCGCCTTCGGGGGTCGCGTACCAGCACTGGAGCAGCTCCCCGTCCGTGGACTTGAACGAGGCGCTCCGGAGCGGGTGCGAGCGGGGCACATCGCCCGCCGTGAGAAAGGCCCTCGGCTCCCTTTCAGGCCCATGGAGGTCGACGAGAAGCACGCGCGTAGGGTGGGTGGAGTCCTGCCACGAGAGAAGGACTGAGCCCCTGTCGCGGAAGCACGCGGAGGTCACCGTCCCTTCCGGGTGCGGGACCTTCGAGAGGCTCGCGGACCTGAAGTCGTAGACCCAGAGCCTCGTCGTAGCCCTGTGGGTCTGGCAGAGCAGGACGGAGCCGCCGTCCGGAGACCAACCCATCCCGACGAGGTCTCCCTCGACCTCCTCCGTGGCTAGGTCGGTTCTGGCACCGGTCTCAGCATCCCAGACCAATGGACGCATCACCCCGGTGGCGTTGCTCATCGCGAGGAGCCTGTGGTCATCATGAAGAGGGGAGAACTCGGCCACGTCTATCCTGCTGTGGTCGTCGGCGAGCTCTCTTAGCTTCCCTCCACTTTGCGTGTCGAAGGAGGCTAGACTGTAGTCGAGCCCGCCGAATCTCTCGGCTGAGATCACGACCGACACGCGGCCGTCGTGAGAGAAGACCGGCCCCGCCGCCGTCTTCGAGCTTCTATTGAGCAGCCTGGGCTCCTCTGGCACGCCGTCGCGGATGTCGACGACGTAGGAGTCGAAGCCTGAGGGGCCTGGGACGGTCAGGCCCATGTGAGAGCTCGTGCCGTCGACCGTGGGCTCGACCAGAGTATAGTCCGGCATGCTTGGCGTCATGTCTTGAGGCGCTCCGGCGCCTGTGAAGGGCACCCTCACCACGTGCCCCGTCTCGTTACCCTCTTTGTCGTCGACATAGTAGATGTGGCCGCCGTCTGGCGAAATGGTCCCGTAGACGGTGCCTGAAGGCCTGTTAGTCGCACGCCTCGGCGTGTCTGACGCGAGGTCGTAGGCGTACAGCTCAAAGAAGCCCGTCTTGTTGCTCACGACGAGCGCGTGCTCAGGGTTGCAGCTCGCGAAGTGGACCGAGACCCTTGGCATCCGGAACCTCCTCTTCCAGGGAGCGTCGTCTTGAAGCAGCGGCTCCATCTCCTGGTGATCGCCTCAGCTCCGCCCTATGGGTGTTTGTGAGGTCCAGGGGGCCCGCTCTCGGTGGCCAGCCTGGCCTTCACGGCGTCAAGCTTGGGGTATCGCATGCCGAAGCCCTTGAGAGCCTCCAGAACGACCTGAGAAACCACCAGGTCCCTGAACCATGGGTGGTCTGAAGGGACGACGTACCAGGGAGCGGCTTCGGTGCTGGTCTGCGCTACGGCTTCCTCGTAGGCTGCCATGTAGTCCTTCCAGAACCGTCTTTCGTTGTAGTCCAGATAGCTGAACTTCCAGTGCTTCGTCGAGTCCTTCAGCCTGTCCTGGAAGCGCTTGGCCTGCTCGTCCTTGTCGATGTATAAGAAGAACTTCAAGATCTGGGTACCCTCCTCCGAGAGCATCCTCTCGAAGTCGTTGATCTGCGCATAGCGCTTCCTCCAGACCTTCTCTTGGACGAGTCCGTGGACGCGCTCGACGAGCACGCTCTCGTAGTGGCTGCGGTTGAAGATCACAATCTCTCCTGTCTCCGGAGTCTGCCTGTGCGCCCGCCAGAGGTAGTCGTGCGCGGCCTCCTCCACAGAGGGCCTTCCGAAGTGGGCCACCCTCACCCCCTCAGGGTTGACGCCGAAGAACACTCGCCGGATGGTGCCATCCTTCCCCGAGCTGTCCATGCCTTGGAGCACCACGAGGAGTCTGTGCCTGTGCTCGGCGTACAGGAGCTCCTGGAGCTCGTCGATCTTCCTGGCGCTGGAAGCCAGCAGTCGTGTCCCGTCTTCCTTCTTCCCGTCGAAGCCCAAGGTGTCATCCGTCTTCCAGTCTGAGAGGCGGACCTTGGACCCTTCCTTGACGCGGTACCTCCTCAGATGGATCCCGGAGCCCATCGCGCCGAGAGGCGGCTGGCCGCCCTATAGTCGTTTGGAAGGATGGAAGCGCGCGTGCAGAATCGTTTTAACCCGACGCCACGGGCGGGGCTCGTTTGAGTTCCAGCAAGAAGGGGTCAAAGTCTGTGGACAAGGGAAGGGAGGAGGCACGCCCCGTGCCGAGGCCCTCCGTGCGCCCACCGACTCCTTCAGTGCTCTCAAGGCACGAAGGCGTCATGGTTTCGAGGAGCTCAAAGGGATTCTCTTATGGGGAGGTCGAGGGATCGGGGATGTCGTTGCTCACCGCGAGACGGTGGGGAGTGCCAGTCGACCTCAAAAGAAGGAGCGTGTTGGAGGGGAACGTGCAGGCTCTGAAGGGATGGTACGCGAAGTCGGCGAAGGGCGGGGCTAGCGAGGTAAAGAAGGTGAAGGCGGAGCTGGGCAAAGTGGAGAGAGAAGTCGGACAGGAGGTCAGAAAGGGCGTCTCCAAGGCAAAGGGAGAAGTGGTCAAGGCCGGCAGGGAAGCGAAGAAGCTCGAAAAAGAGGTCGTCGAAAAGGTGGAAGAGCCAGTAAAGAAGCGCAGGGCCAAGGCGAAGAGCGCGCAGAAGAAGGGCGACGACGAGGAAAGCTAGCCTGGCCTGGCGCCCCTAAGCAGAGCATCTCCGGAGCTCGTTCGGCAGTCTTTTCTATCTGCGTCCGATCTCTCTCGCGTGCGCTTCGAGGAGTCCATAGATTTCGGAGGCGACGCTGAGGAAGTCTGGATGAAGGCCTCCGCCGTAAGGGACATCCCGATGTACTGGCACGGCACCCGTTCCCTGGAGGTCGTGAGCGAGGAAGGGAACGTGACGCACGCGAAGGTCGTCTTCGGGTTCGGAGGTTCGGGAGAGGCGGACATCTCCAAGGACACGGAGCAGAAGCTGCTCACCATAGACTACATTTCGGGTCCGTTCACGGGAAGGCAGACGGTCAGGGTCGGCCAGGGCAGGATAACGGCCGTCTGGGACATCAAGTTCAGAGGCGCCTACCGGCTCGCTGAGAAGGGGAGCGAAGGCCACCTCAGGTCAGGGACTGTACATGCCCTTGAGAGGCTCGCAGGTATAACGCCTACGGCCTAGTGGTCCAAAACTGCTCGCGTGGAAGGAGGGCCTCTTAGTTCACGGATAATCGCTCGGCCCAGATTGCTAAAAACAACGTAGGCGAGCGCGGGGGCCCGGCTCGAGCCCTCGCGCTGGCCCACACATTGGGGGATTTCTTACGTGACCCTTACGGTTACGTGCTTGCTGACTGATGTGTTGTTCGGGTCGCCCGAGTACGCTCCAGTGACTTGGACGTGTCCTGATCCAGTTACTCCGGATCCGGAGAACGTCACGCTGCACCGGGCGTTGCTTGTTGTCTGGCTTCCGAGGGTGCATGACTCGGCTGCGTTGCCGTTGATTTGGGCCGTGCCTGACGACGTGGATGGTGTGAAGGTCACGGTTCCGGTGGGGGAGTATCCTGTCACTACTGCGTTGCATGTGACAGAGGTTGTCCCTGCCGTCGCCGTGGCTGGTCTGCATGTGAGAGTCAGACCTGCGACTCTCTGTTCCGCGTTGAGGGCTGCGGATCCCAGCGAGGGGGCGTTGTTGAGGTTGCCACCATATGTGGCGGATATGCTCACGGCCGCGTTCGCCGTGGTTGGCTCGAAGACGATCGAGCACTTGCCCAGTCTGCTGAGGGAGCACTCGGCGTTCCTGTTGAAGACGCCTGAGGTGCTGCTGCTCCAAGTGACGTATCCTGCCGGACTGGATCCTGTTACCTGTGCGGTGCAGGATACGGTGTGTCCGACTAGTTGGACGCTGCGGTTGCACGTCACGCTGGTGGTCGAAGAGGTGATGAGGCTTTGGCCGTTGAAGTTGACCGTAGCGATGGTGGCTAGGTCGATTGCTTGGATTGCCGCTGGTAGGGGCGCGAACGTCGCCAATACCGAGTCTGTCTGTCCCTGCGTCACGATGTAGTTCAGGAACTGGACGAGGTCGAAGGCGTCGCCCTTTGTCCAGGTCGCTCCGCCCGACTGCCCTACGTCCTGGTTCTGCCAGAAGTAGACGTATGTCAGGGCAGTGATCGGGTACGAGTCGGTCCCTGGTGCGTTTGTTGGTGTGTAGCCGTTTCCTGCAGAGATGGCTGTCTGGATGCCAGACGCGTCTGCAGTGATCGCGTTAGCTGCTGTTGCTGCGCTAGGTACGATGTAGAACCCGGCTTGGTTCAGAATGGCTGCATAGCCGAGGCCCGCGCCGATGGCGTAGGAGAGCTCGCCATAGCCGATGGCGCCGCTGTTCGACGCGACATCAGATGCGACTCCTCCTGTGCCCTTCGCGCTCAGCTCAGTGACGCAACTCGGGAAGTCGCTCGCCGAGGTCGTGCCGGCCACGAGGGTCTGGCCCGCGCATGCGTAGCTTGTGGTGGTCCAGTTGGAGTCTGTCTGGCCGAAGAAGTAGGTCAGGTTGAAGGTCGTCCCGCTGCCGTCTGACCTGTGGACCGGGATGATGGGGATGTTGAGAGACGTGATCTGGGATGCTGTGAGTCCGGGGTTGATGGCTAGAATGTCTGGGCTGTTCCACTTCGTGATCTTGCCCAAGTAGATCTGGGCGACGATTGAACCGGTCAGGTTCAGGTGGGTTGTGAGTGGGAGAGGCGTGTTGTACATTATGGAGATTGGCGCGATAGCCTCTGGGATCTCGAGCAGTGTGTCGGCGCCAGCAATCGTTGCGTTGTTGGGACAACCAACGACGCCGGTGCCCGTGCAGTCGCTGCCCGTGATGTAGTTGTGCGCACCGACGGTCAGGAGACCGCTGTTGGGAGTTCCCGAGAACGGCGCATCGCTGAACCCTGCGCTGAAGATGTCTTGCACGACATCCTTGGTGCCAGTGGTGCTACCAACGGCTTGGTAGTTGACCTGGACTACGCCGCCTGTGCTTACGACGAAGCTTTCGCTCGACGTAATTCCGGCGCCAGTAGCGATCCAGTCAGACACCAGCGGAGCCACAAGCGTGGAGCCGCCAAGTGACAATGTGGTTGAAGTGTATGAGTTTGTCGCATATACTGTTGGGACCACCGCCACCGCTGATATTGCAAAAAGCAGCAGCACGGAGATGGTCACGATAGAGCGGGAGAGGAAGCTTACTTCCTTGCCCCGCTTCGAATCGGTTTGTTTTCGTAGTTTGAGCCTGTCTGCTAACATGGCTTTCGAGGTTCGATGAACCGAAAGAAATGATAAGAGTTCGAAACCTGAATAACAAAGACAATAGAGAAGTATGTGAAGTATTGACTGGTCAATAGACGGCCTGTTCCACCCACTCTCAGGAGAAGAAATCCGGGCGCCTATTCTGGGCTGAGCGCCCTTCTTGCGGCGAGGTAACCGAGCACGCCGAGCACGGCCGCGAACGCCAAGAGATAGACCATATCCCACTCGTACGTCGAGGTCTGGCTCGAAGTGAGCGTGCCGTTTACGATCAGAAGGCGCGCGGCTTCGTTCGCCTTCGAGACCGGGTTCACGTCGGCGATTTCCCTTAGCCAGCTCGGGAAGATCGAAGGCGGGAAGAATGTGTTGCTCATGAACATGACCGGGAGCGTAAGGAAGTTCACTATCGCCACAAGGGAGTC
>JASHVT010000150.1 GCA_030039515.1 Nitrososphaerales archaeon | reverse complement strand
ACGTTCTGCTCGTAGAGGACCTGGTCTCCGACGTACGCCCACTCAGTGGTCACGCCGCCGACGGTCCGCGATATCCTCTGCCCCAGCCCGTCGAAGACGTTCTTCTCGACGGTGCCGCCTACGTCCGCCTCGACCATCTGGCCCATGAAGTTGTAGGTGAACGTCTGGGCGGTCCCGTTCCTAGATAATTGAACTCCCGCCCTCTCCGTATCCCCGCTGCTGCTTGGGCTGACTCGACCAGGTCTCGCTCTTCCGCCACCGGGTCCGAGAGTCGTCCTACGCGCGTCGCTTTGCCCGTCTCCCAAGCCGCTCCGTTTCCTCGGTCTTTGAGGATAAAGCTATGCCCCTCTGCACCAGTCAGTGGTCCAATCTCCTGTCAGTTCGCAGGACCCCTACTACTTCGCTTCGCTCGAGTCGCATCGATGGCTCGTTGTGTGGCAAAGTCACTAGCGCTAATCACTGTTTGCACCCGCCTTCGCGGTTTGTCCAGAACCTCATCTCGCCACCTCTAAATCCCCCACCGAAGAGGACTGATGGGTTGAACCTTGCAGAGAGGCTCAGCGACTACGCTCTCGGTCTGAGGTACTCTGATTTGGACGCAGGTACAGTCCTCGAAGCGAAGAAAAGAATCATCGACGCCCTCGGCTGCGCAATAGGTGCATACGGGGCAGTCCCTGTCGAGGCGGCGAGGTCGTACGCCTTCCGCGTCACGTCCGGCGGCGGGTCAACGCTCCTCGGGACACGAAGAAAGACGACCCCCGACGTCGCGACGTTCGTCAACGGCCTCATGATAAGATACTTCGACTTCAACGACACGTATCTCTCCAAGGAGCCCGCCCACCCGAGCGACAACCTCGGCGCGACCCTGAGCGTCGCGGAGGCCGAGGGAAGGTCGGGGAAGGACCTCATACTCGCGACGGTCCTCGCATACGAGATACAGTGCCGCCTCTGCGACGCGGCAGACATCAGGCACAGGGGCTGGGACCACGTCTGCTACGGGCTCATCTCCAGCTCCCTGGCGGCGGGCAAGCTGATGGGCTTGGAGAGGCGGCAGCTGACCGAAGCGGTCAGCATCGCTCTGAACTCACACATAGCGATGCGCCAAGTGAGGGCGGGAGAGCTCTCGATGTGGAAGGGAGCCTCATTCTCGAACGCCGCGCGCAACGCCGTATTCTCGGCGATGTTGGCGAGGGAGGGGATGTCAGGACCCTCGCCGATATTCGAGGGCGAGATGGGCTTCTTCAAACAGGTGTCCGGGCCCTTCGAGCTGGACGTCCGGAGCTTCGGGAGTGCGAAGAAAGGGTTCAAGCTCGACGAGACGTACATCAAGTACTACCCGGCAGAGTATCACGCGCAGACCGCAGTCTGGGCCGCGCTCGCGCTCAGGAAGAAGGTCCCAGACCCCGAAGAGATCGAGTCTGTCGAAATCCTCACCCACGAGGCAGGATACACGATACTGGGGAAGGACCCTGAGAAGTGGAGGCCGACCACGAAGGAGACGGCGGACCACAGCCTCCCCTACATGGTGGGGGTCGCGCTGCTAGAAGGGCGGCTCGACAACGCCTCGTACGAGGAGAGCAAGATGCACAGCAAGAGTGTCCTCAATTTCCTCGACAGGATCTCCGTGAAGGAGGACAAGGAGCTGACCTCTCTCTATCCGAAGAAGGGGATGGGGAACAGGGTCACAGTCAGGACGAGGTCTGGCAAGACGTTCACCGAGGAGGTCATCGTACCGAGAGGACACCCCCTCAACCCATTGAAGAGGGGCGAGGTGGAGTCGAAGTTCAAGAGCCTCGTAGGAACCCATATGACCCCATGGCGCGCCCGAAGGCTCCTGACGACCATCTGGGGGCTCGACTCGGTGAAGAGCGTCTCGGAACTCCTCCCTCATCTGGAAGTAGCCGGCCACTGAAGCGCGACTCTACCACGTCGATGAGAATGCGCTGCGAAAGCAACGGAAGAGGCGAGCCGTGATGGGGCCGGGAAGACAGCACCTAAACTAGGTGCGGAGCGTATATAGTAATCCCGCTAAACCAGTAGCCTTGAGACCGTGAAAAAGATAGTCTCAGTCCTCGTCATGGTCCTTCTGCTGCTCCCGAGCTACCTTACTTTCATCTCCGTTGGAGCTTCGCCTGTCTCGCAGCCTTCCTACCCGCAGGGGCCCAGCTCTCCTCTGGCACCTGGGAACGTCACAGCCTCATACGAGAGCATACCGCTCAAGTGCCCGCAGCCTTCCTCCGCGCCATCACAGCCATTGGTATCGACGCCAGGATCTTGGAGCACAATGCTCCACATCGCGTACTCCACCTTCAACGGCGTCGCCAGCACTGGCTACCTGACCCAGTACTACACCGTCTTCCAGAACGGGACCTTCCTCGCGTCGGACAACGATGGCAACGTGCTGGAGACCGCTGGGCCCACACTGTCGATTTCTAACGCGGCTGTCACGGCACTCCTCTCGAACTCCACGGAAGCCGTCCAAACGACCGAGTTCGGTGCCGGCTCCGCGCACCCCTCTAGCATCACGTTGACCTTTTCCGTATACGACGTCGGGTGCCAGCCCGCGGGCATCCGCGTAGTGGCCTCGGGGGGTGCCGCCTGGGGATCAAGCGGGACAGGGGCTCTCTCGCTTCGTTTCCTGACCAAGCCGACGTCGGTAAGCGAGGACACGGCCTGGTCTGGGACCCCATGGAACTCCTCTTTGACCGGCGCTTCGGGACAAGGTCCCACTCAAGCGCTAGGCTTCGACTGGTCGGACAGCAGTGCTCTCTCCCCCAGCTACGACCCAAGCACAAGCACGCTCTCGTGGAGCGTCGGGGACAGCTTCGTCATCGACCCCTACACGGTGGCGTCAAGCTCCTCGAGTAATCCGCTGGGGAACGGCTACCAGGGCCACCTGTGCTACGCACAGTCCCTCTACTGGGTCTTCTACTACGACGGAACCAGCGAGGGATATCGCACCAGCTCGAACTATGGGGAGACCTGGTCGGCCGAGAGCACACTCTCCGTGACTGACGCGCAGCCTACTGAGGTCTCCTTCACGTGCTCAGGAAACACCGTGGCTTACGTCAGCGGGAGCGGCCTGGACTCCAGCCCAACGGACCCGTCGAAGACCTGGTACTACGACTGGGGTACCTTGGAGAACGGGACAATCTCATGGAACATGACCTCGCAAGCGACTCAGTCCTCTGCATATGACGGTCCAGAGAACGTGCAGGTGGTCTTCGACTCGAGCGGCAACCTCTGGGTTCAGCTCGACACCTACCTGCCCACCTTTGTCGACGGCGCGCTCAGGAGCATTACACTGTACCTCGAAGTCTGGGAGGGCACCTCGTGCGGCGCTTCAGGATGCACCTGGGCGTCGAAGAAGACCTTGGAGGGCGGCGAGATCGGCGTCCTCGTCCCTCTGGCCCAGGGGAAGGTCGCGCTCGTCTATCAAGCCTCGTCCTGCACAGGAACGTGCGTCACGTTCTGGACTGGGTCGGGGTGGACCTCATCTGGCTCGACTTCGACATCTTATGCCTTGGAGAGCTCGGGCTATGCCTCGATCAACAACACAGTCGAAATGGGATTCGAGAACTCCGGCTCCGGCACTCAAGGATACGTCGCCATCCAATACTCCTCATCACCTTCTTGGGGCACACCCGTCACTAAGGAAGATGACTCGGGAGGCAGCACTGCCATCAGCAGCGACAACCAGAGCACGCTGGTCCTCTACATAGGCCACTCGCTGACTGTCGACGAGTATACCTCGAGCGACGGCGGGCTGCAGTGGAGCAACGTCACTATCCTCGCGAACAACAACGAGTCAGCGACAGTCGGGTGTCTTGACGCGGTACCGCTGTTCTCCGGCAACTCGTCCGTCGTCTGGTCTGCTGGTAGTACCGTGAGATTCCAGGACCCGACGGGCCCGCCCTCTCCAGACTGGGCCCTCGGGGGCGTCACGCCTCCCACGGACTATCCTGGGAACGTCCAGCTCACGGTAGCCTACGAGTCGGGCACGCTCGCGCTGAGCCAGACCGACCTGTCACTGCCGGGAAAGGGGATGAACCTCTCTATCACG
>JASHVT010000149.1 GCA_030039515.1 Nitrososphaerales archaeon | reverse complement strand
CGGTCAGCCCTCCGTCCGAGTCGACCATCTCTCCGATCCCGTGGACGCCCTTCAGGACCTCTTTCGCCTTCTCGTAGGACGCGCTGCTCCCGTCCGCGCCTTCGACGGATAGGGAAATCGCGTCGGCTCCTATCTCAGCCTTCAGCTCTGAGGGCGAGCCGCTCGCGACTATCTGGCCGTGGTCGATGATAGACAGCCTGCCGCAGAGCTTGTCTGCCTCCTCGAGATATTGCGTGGTCAGGAAGATGGTGATCCCCTCTTCCTTGTTCAGTGTGCTGAGATACTTCCAAATCGTGGCTCTCGACTGAGGGTCCAACCCCGTCGTCGGCTCGTCGAGGAAGAGAAGCTTCGGCCTATGGACCAGAGCCGATGCAAGGTCGAGCCTCTTCTTCATCCCGCCCGAGTAGAACGCCGCCCTCTTGTCGGCCACATCCGCGAGCTCTACAAGCTTCAGCAGGTCATCGACGCGGCTCTCGAGCTCCCTCCCCCTCATCTGGTGCAGGTTCCCCTGGAGGACCATGTTCTCGCGCCCTGTGAGGTCCCCGTCCACAACCGTGTCCTGGCTCTGGACCCCTATCAAGGGCCTGATCTTCTTCTGGCTCTTGTCCAGGTCGAGACCGAGGACGGATGCGGTCCCCGAGGTCTTCCTCAGCAGGGTGGTGAGGACCTTTATTGTCGTGCTCTTGCCCGCGCCGTTCGGCCCTAGGAAGCCGAAGAACTCGCCCTCGCTAACGTCGAAGCTGATGCCCTCTACCGCCCTTGTCCCGTCAGAGTAGACGACAACCAGGTCCTTCACGTCGAGGACGTCTGTCAACTTTGACGCCCCGATTTTTTCGGGGATTTAAGTATATCTAATACGATATCGAATACGACTTTAAATAAAGCAGAGCCGGCTCTGAGCCGATGGCCAAGGCCGCTGGAAACAAGAGATGGCTCCATCCCCAGACCGTCCCCCGCGGCTTCCTCAGGCTGTACGTCCTGACGTCTCTCTCGCGCGGGCCGACGACCGGGTACGCCCTCATCCGGGACATCGATGCCAAGACAGAGGGAGCATGGAGGCCAGGACCGGGGACGATCTATCCGCTCCTGAGGAGCCTCGAGTCCGAGGGGCTCACTGAGGGGAGCGGCGAGAAGGCCGGCCCCGCAGGCAAGTCGTACTCGCTGTCCCCGAAGGGGCGCGGTGAACTCGAGCGGATGCGTAACACCATCGCGGCCATGGGCTCCAAGGAGAGGGTGCTCTTCGCTCTCTTCTCAGACATCATTCCAGGACGGATCTACGTCCCCATGATGGTCAAGAGGATGCGGGAGGGGATGGAGGTCTTCCGAAGCAAGGTCAGAGAGATGCCCGAGCCAGACAAGGAGGCGACGCTGAAGGAGCTGAGGCTGGTCATGGAGTCGCAGACCGGATGGATCGACTCTGAGCTAGCGCGAAGCCCGAAGCCGACGAAGCGAGCGCGCCATCCCTAGATATATGCAGCCTCCTGAGAGGCATGCGACAGGAGAATGAGGCGCACCAAGATAGTCTGTACCATCGGCCCGTCCAGCCGGAGCCCCGACGTAGTCAGGGAACTCGTCTCAAAGGTCGACGTCTTCAGGATCAACTTCTCTCATGGTGACAGGAGGAGCCACCTAGAGGAGATCAAGACGATAAGGGGCGCGGCGAAAGCGGCGGGGAAGACTGTCGCGATCCTCCAGGACCTGCCAGGACCCAAGATCCGGGTAGGAAAGATCTCTAACGGGTCCGTGGACCTTGCGCGCGGATCGCAGGTAGTCCTGAGCGACGCTGACATCGAGGGAGGGGCGACCGGGTTCTCGGTCAACTATCCCGACCTGCTGAGGGCCTTGAAGAGGGGGGACCTCCTCCACCTCGCGGACGGCGTCATCCGTCTCCGCGTCGAAGAGAGGACCGCGGACGGGGTGAAGTGCGTCGTAGTCGCTGGCGGTGTGCTCAGCTCGGGCAAAGGCGTCAACGCGCCTGGGGTCAAGCTGAAGCTCCAGTACCCGACCAAGGCGGATGTCGAACATCTGAGGTTCGGGATAGGCCAGCGCGTGGACTTCGTCGCCATCTCCTTCGTGCGGACGCCTTCCGACGTGAAGGCGGTGAGAAGGCTGATTCCAAGCGGCGGGCCGATGCTCATCTCTAAAATAGAGAAGAAGGAGGCGGTCCAGAACTTCGACCGGATCCTTCAGGAGTCCGATGGGATAATGGTCGCCAGGGGCGACCTCGGGATTGAGGCTCCCATAGAGACGGTCCCCGCCATCCAGAAGAGGATCATCAGCGGCTGCAACCGCTCGGGTAAGCCGGTCATAGTCGCCACGCAGATGCTCGTGAGCATGGTGAACTTCCCCGTCCCCAGCCGGGCCGAGGTCTCGGACGTCTCGACCGCGGTCCTCGACGGGACGGACGCGGTCATGCTCTCTGACGAGACGACGGTTGGCAGGTACCCAGTGGAGTCGGTCCAGATGCTCGACAAGATCGCGCGCTCGACGGAGCGGACTCTCGTTCCGTATGGTAGCGTGGCCGGAGGCGCTGGGCCCGAGGAGATGGCGGAGGCTATCGGGAGGGCAGCCTGCAGCTTGGCCGACTACGTTGGCGCCAAGGCCATAGTCGCTCCCACTCAGACCGGGTCGACAGCCCGGCGCGTCGCGAAGTACAGGCCGAGGCAGCCCATCGTCGCCCTGTGCACGGAACCCACAGTAGCGCGAAGGCTGAAGCTGTTCAGAGGCGTCCTCCCCGTCCTCTCGAGACCGGAGAAGACGATAGACCGCATATTCGAGGTCGCCGACAACACGGTCGAGAGGCTCGGCCTCGCTCGAAGGGGCGACCGGATAGTGGTCACCTCCGGGACCCCTGGCCTTGGCGGCACCACCAACCTGATCAGGGTCTCCACCGTGGGAAGCCGGTCGTAGGTCACGAGTCCTCTACGAAGTCGAGGAGCGTCGGCGCCTTGCTCCGCCGGCTCTTCGGCCTCTCCGGCCCGGCCTCTACGAGCCTCCTCATCCTGCTCTCTTTGGACAGCGAGCTGTAGTAGTACGACTCGTCGACCGTCCCCTCTGCCAGAAGGATTATCACCCTCCCTTCGGTTGTCCTTCCAGTCCTCCCTCTGCGCTGGATGTACCTTATCTCCGAGGGGACGGCCTCGTAGAATATGACCAGGTCCACGTCAGGGACGTGGAGGCCTTCCTCGCCGATGCTGCTGCTTACGAGGACCTTGAAGCCCCCCTCCCGAAACAACTCGAGTGTCTTCGTCTGGGTCGCCTGGTCCATGCCCTTGCTCCCGTCTCTGTCCGACTGACCGACGAACTTGCGCGCGCTGGACCCCGACGCCTCGAGGGCGCCGACCACGACTTCGATGGTGTCCCTGTACTGCGTGAAGACTATCACGCGGGAGTCCTGTTTCCTCGCAAGCTGCTCCGCGACGACCCTGAGCACGACCTCTACCTTGGGGTGTGCGACGGGGGCGATCCGTCTCGCCTCCTCCTCGATCGAGAGCCACTTCGGGTCTTTCAGCAGAGACGCTATCGCCTTCCCCTTGTCAGGCCTGTCTTCGAGCTTCTCGAGGTACCTGAGGAGGGTCTGCGCCCCCTGGGTCTCGACCATCTCCAGCGCGTGCAGCACGGCCACGGCCTGCGCCTGGTTCATTATCGCCCCGAAGATGTAGCCCTTCTGACCCCCGCTGGCCTGGGCCGAGCGGAGGCGGGCTGTGATGGTGGTCCTAGCGTCAAGCAGAGCTCTCTTAGAGACCCTCCCGCTTCTCAGGAACCCGCCGCTCACCAGCTTCTTGACCTTGTCGTTGAAGAGCTCTCTGAGCCTGAGCGTCACCTCGTAGTAGTCGTCAGGGACCTTGACCCTGATCGTCTCGACCTGCGTCCTCTCCACATACTCCTTGACGTCGTCGCTTGCCTCGTTCCTCGCCTCGACCGCGTCGATGAAGAGGTTCCTCTTGATTTCCGCCACGCGCTCCCTGGACGCGCCCGGAGACGCGGTAAGGCCCAGTATCCGGGGCGATCTTGACTGCTCCTGGTACGCCTTTGCGAGCCTCGTGTAGGTGTAGTCCTTCACGCACCTGTGGGCTTCGTCGAAGACAGCGAGGACCACGTCGCGAAGCGATATCCTGCCGTGACTGGCGTCATTGTAGATCGTCTGAGGGGTCGCGAAGATCAGCCTGGCCTTGAGCCATGCGAGCTCTCTCTCGCCCGGGTCGACCGTCCCAGTGAGCGCCGCTAGCTGTCCCTCGGGCATCGCCAGGCCGTCCGTGAACGTCCTGTAGTGCTGCAACACGAGAGGGCGGGTCGGGGCGAGCACCATCACCTTGGCTTCCGGGTCGGCCTGAAGCAGGCTCGACGCGACCATCATCGCGATCATGGTCTTCCCGAGGCCGGTGGGCAGCACGACGAGGGTGTTGGTCGAGATGGCGGTCTGCGCTATCTTCTTCTGGTACTCCCTCGGCTCGATCCCCTGCGCTAACAAGAATCCGCTCGTTTGCTCGCACGTTCGACTAAAAGGGTTGCCCGCCGCTCGATGCCCGTCGCCCCCGGGGGCGACCGAGCCGGCCCGGACTCCACTCACTCGTTAAGAAATCGTCTGATGCCAGTTCCGAACATCAGCATCATCAGCCAGAATCCTGCAAGCATCGCCACGAGGGAGTACGAGCTGTACAGCCCGAGGGCGATCAAACATCCCGCTATGACCGTCGCGCCCAAGAAGTTGGAGATCCCCCAGAGCACGTTCGTCCGAGGCGACGACCTCTGCCCGAAGGGGCTTCTGAAGACCTTGCCCGCCGCGCCGAAGGCGAAGTGAGGAACTCCGTTGCCCAGCAAGAAGCCCATCACGAAGTACCATACTAAAAACAGCTGGAGGCCCATCGCGAAGGCAAGGAGAAGTATTCGCTTAAAGTCTACCGTTGCTCCCTTCGGTGAGTCTCCGCTCCAACCTTTTATCCTGCCCCTCCGGAGATGCGCTGTCAATGGTCAGTCCGCCTTTCTTGCTCGGCGTGGTGGTTGGGTTCGCGGCGGTCCTCGTGCTAGCTTCGCTCTTCGACAAGGTGGGGACCGTGATGTTCAGGAGGGGGATGGTGAAGCCGTTCTACGTCCTGGGGCGGAGGATACACCACAGGGGGGTCCTCTACTTCGCGTTCCCCGCGATCTACGCGCTCGTAGTCTCCCTGATAATGCTCGGTTTCATCCACGTGATCTGGAGCGCCTTCTCCACAGGCATCGAGACGACCCTCGCGATAGCCGTTGGTTGCTTCGTCGTCGACCTGCTGCTGGACGGCGTCTCGTTCGGCGTGAGGGACAAGTCCTTCCTCCATCACGAGTGGATCTACCTGCTGATACCGGCCTACGCGTTCACGCACGTCCTCACGGTCCTGCCCTAGGCGGGAGAGCGCGTGCCCAGCAAGCCGAGACTCGGTGTCGTGATCAAGAGGACCGTGCCGATACGGCTCTACCCGCTCACCAAGTACTTCAAGAATCTCGAGAAGGTGGACGCGCTCCGCGACGTCTTCGGGGACCAGACCGAGGATGTCCTGAAGAGGACCATGGTGGAGTTCTATTCCTCCCGGTGGGGCTACATGGGCGTGAACGACGAGGACGGGCACATCCTGATCAGCGCCCACCACATGAAGCACAGCCCGCTCAGGACGCTGTACCTTGACATCATCCACGAGCTCTTCCACATAAGGCAGCGGATGGACGGCAGGAAGCTCTTCCTCGACGAGTTCGGCTACTTCGACAGCCCGATAGAGATAGAGGCTTACGAGTTCACCATCAAGGAAGCGAGGAGGATAGGCATGAGCGACAGGGAGATAGCAGAGTACCTTGAGGTCCCTTGGGCCGACAAGAAGGACCTCGCGAAGTTCATCAAGAGACTGAAGTTGAAGGTCTAGCTAGAAAAATAAGAGCCGGCGAGCTGGTTTAGCTCGCCTTGCCCATCTTCAGCGGACCCAAGGTGAACTTGTAGCTGTTCTCAGAGAGGAAGGTGCTCTCGATCCCGGTCAGCACGACCATGACGCGGGCATGGCCGTTCATCGTAGGATCTACGCGCGCACCCCATACGATCTTCGCCGTCGGAGGGAGTGACTTCGTGACCAGTTCCCCGGCCTTCGTCACTTC
>JASHVT010000148.1 GCA_030039515.1 Nitrososphaerales archaeon | reverse complement strand
ACTCCTAGGGACAGACGACCCAACGGAACGAAAGGTGCGGTTCATCGCATTGCTGACCTCTAGCCTGCCCAAGACAGGGCCAAGGCCGATACTTGCGGGTGGCTCGGCAATAGAGGTCTATCTCGACGGCGTCCTCAGGACAGGAGACGTCGATGTGGTCTACGATGTCGCGGCTCTCAAGGCGGCTCTGGGAAATTGGAGGTTCGAACTTGGCGGGGGGCTGAGGAGTTGGGTCAACGACGAGCTCGGCCTGGCCGTCGACATGGTGGGAAAGGAGCTGAACGGCTCATACGAGAGGGTCACAACGATCACAACTCCATACGGCCCAGCCACAGTCATCGGGATAGAGGACCTAGTCCTCAAGAGGCTGGCGTCCGCCAAGTTCTGGAGTGTCCCTACCGACTTCGAGCAGGCTTACCTTCTGGTGAAAGCTCACAGCGATGTAATCGACTGGAATTATCTCAAGCAAGAAGCGACGAATGCAGGACTAGGGAGTCTGCTTGAAGAGATTGAGCGTCCCCTGCGGTCCAGACGGGGCAAGCGGAGCCGCACGAAGCCCACTCGGTCCTAGCCAGGGAGGGATAATCGCCTGCCCTCACTCTGACGTGGCACGACAACGAACAGCCCGTGGTCGGCGAGCGCCGGCCATCCAGCGGCAGTCGACCGGCAGGGCCCTCTGATGGCGTTGCAAGGACTCCCGGCCTTACAAAGTTTTTAGCATGTCACCCGAGTCAACCTACAGCTGACGAGTCTAGAAGTAGCCAAGCTGTTCGTGGACAGAATCAATGCCCACGATGCGGCCGGTTTGGCAGCGCTGATGACCGCAGATCACAGATTCGTCGACTCTCTGGGAAACGCTTCGGGTCGGCCCGAGATCGAGGGTGGCTGGAGGCAGTACTTCGAGATGGTCCCAGACTATTGGATCAGGATTGAGCGCACCCTTTGTGATGGAGATGTCGTGGTTCTCATTGGCGAAGCGGGCGGGACCTACGCCCCGCAGACCGGAGACTTGAGACCTCAGAACGAGTGGAAGACTCCAGCGGTCTGGGTGGCGCGGGCGGAGGGGAGAGGCCTAGCAGAGTGGCGCGTATACTCAGACAACGAGCCGATTAGGGCGAGAATGAGGGAGTCGAAGCCGTGAACGCACATCGCCTAGTCCTTCGAGAGTCGGCGCGTGAGTAGGCTCTAGCGTAGTCGGTCCTGACCCTGCGGGGATGGAACCGAAGCGTACTCTACATCGAGAAAAAGAGAGGGCGTTCGTCACACTCAGTCCGAGTCCCAACGACCTAGTGAGGTCTGAGACGAAGCAAACCCTGAGCGACCTACAAAAGGTCAATATGCAGCACCCTCTCCGACGCCACCGTTGCCTGCTTTGGTCTTCGGGTTCGGACCGTTCCTCGACCTCGACGAGAACCCAACAGAGCTGGTCGTTAGGAGCCTGGACGGTAAGACCATCGGGGAGGAGAAGGTAACCGGCGTCGTGCTCCCCGTCGACTACGACCAGGTTGAGGACCGCATACTCGGGGCAATCAAACGAGTCAAGCCGAGCCTCGTCGTCGGGTTCGGAGTGGCGCAGGGCAGGGAGAAAGTCACCCCCGAGAAGATTGCGGTGAACTACAGGTTCGCGAGCGCGCCCGACAACGTCGGCAGGAAGATCGAGGGGGCCCGCATTGACGAATCAGAGCCCGACGGCATCTTCTCCGACCTGCCCGTCGAGCACCTAGCAAAGTCACTCAACTCCGCTGGAATCCCGGCATCCGTGAGCTTCAGCGCAGGGGCGTACCTCTGCAACAACGCCATGTTCGTGATAGTCAGGGAGTCGAGGACACAGGGGTTCGCAGGGGGCTTCGTCCATGTCCCGTGCCATAGCGAATGGGTGTCGAGGAAGAGCGAGGCGTTCGCTTCACTTCCTCTGGCCACCATCGCACGGGCCGCTGAGCTCTCGCTGAGCTGCGTCACTCGGTCAGGCAAGCGCCGGGGCGCACGGAAGGGTCTCTAGGGCTCGGCGCGGCTCCCACGGTAGAGACTGAGCGCGTCCGTGACGGACTGGACGGTGGTCGGAGTGTACGGCTCGCATTGGAACATCACATGGCGGACTCCAAGCTTCTCGTAGCCTTCCAGGGCGAAGGCTATGTCTTGAGCCGACCCAGCCAGCGGACTCGCGAAGAACTTCGGCTGTTCAGGCTGCAGGTCTGGGAACCAAAGGCCGATGAATGCCGTGACCCCGAGGCTGGAAGGGTCTCGCCCGACCTTCTGGCACGCGGCCTTGATCTTGGCGAGCCAGGGTGCCAACGTCTCAGGCTTCCCCATGTACCCTACATTCCAGAGGTCCGCGTATCTCGCCGCCAGCCGCAGCATCCGCGAGCCTCCGCCTCCGACCATCAGTGGAGGACCGGCGGGCCTCGGGCCCCGAGGCGCAATCTCGCAGTCAGTCGCCTCGTAGTACCTCCCCTTGAAGTCGACGCGCCCGTCGCGCAGGAGCGGCCTGATTATCTGTAGGGCCTCCTCTAGGCGTCCGACCCTGTGGTCGAAGGGCAGACCAAACGCCCGATACTCCGGCTCGTTCCACCCCGCTCCGATGCCTAAGAT
>JASHVT010000013.1 GCA_030039515.1 Nitrososphaerales archaeon | reverse complement strand
CCCCCTCTTTGTGCAGAGGTACCTACCGTCTACGACGCTGACGCCGTCCAACTGTATGACGTCCTTGGGATTGACGCGCCACGCGATCTGGGACGCCACCTTTGCCACGCCCTGCACCCTTCCGTCACCAGTGGAAGGCGGAACTGAATATGCCGCTCAGTGAGGAGGAGATCGAGCTCCAGATGTTGGATGTGTACGTCGCGGCCTGTTTCAGTATCGACTCGATGCCTCCCACGAGGAGCGAGAGGGCGACGAGCGCGACGGTCAGGAGCAGCGCTTCCTCGATCAGTTGAACGGCGCGCCTCTTTGCAAAGGGCCGCCGCAGCAGTCTTGCCATCGCACAAGGAGCAGAGGCCGCTATTTAGCCAGCCACAGCGGTGATATTGTGAAGCTCGCAAGAGGGGATACGAAGCCCCAAACGGCGACGAAGGAAATCAGTGACAGGGCAACGTTGAGGTAGAATCTCCTCTCGGAGACGTAGATAGCAAGCATCGCTGAGCTTGTGGCAGCCATGGCCGCGCCTGCATAGAGCGTGAGGCCTGCTCCGCCCCCGCCCGAAAGCGCCGTCGTCGTGGAGTAAAGCGAACTCAGCATAGGTCCCAGCGTGGCGATCATGGCTGAGACTCCTCCGACGACGCAGGATACTATGAGGCTTCTGAACCGCTGGACCCGCGCCTCGAGCTTCCTCGACTCCCTGAGCTTGATCCACCCCTCCAAGAGCAGTGAGACGCGTTCACCAGATCTGCCCAACGATTTGGCGCTGCTCCCCTCCCCTGCACCTAAGAGCAACGCGAGCGAAGCGATCTCATCAGATCCTGAGAGCATGGGCTCCAAGGAGGCAGATACTGGGTATCCGAGCATGATCCTCCTAGCGACATCTACACCGGCGGCGCCTGAGCCGGGAAGCGAGCGAACCAAGGCTTCCGCGAGCCCCATTCCTCGACCGACGAGCTCGAATGCCCTTCTCAGAGTGGCGACCAGTAGTAGGTCCTCGTTCAGAGTGGTCGCGCCTCTGTCGAACAGGCGTAGAACGCGAGGTCAAGGGCTACGAACTGGAACGCGACCAATTCCGCCAGAGGCACGGCGCCAGTGAGGTGGGCGAGCACGGAGTATACCAACAAGAGGATTGGTGAGAACAGACAGGCTGTCATGAATATTGGGAGCTTGGTCTCCTGAGAAAGCTGCGACGAGCTCTCCAGGCCAAGTGCCTCCTCGCCCCCTTCAGTAGGGGTGCTTGGCCGCGTCAGCGCGGCGGACGTCAGGACGCCAGCCGCCGAGTATGAGGACAGTCCAGAGACGGAGTTGGCTACAGCCAGTTCTGGGGACGTCCCCAGCAGTATCCGCCTTCTTATCTCCTTCAATGTCAGAGATAGCTCTTGTTCCCGCGCTCGAAGCGTCATGAACGTCTTGGCCCGCGAACAGGTCACACCCATGGTGACTGAAGCCACGACAGAAAGGGAGACCGACTCTCTCGACTGAGAGACTCTGCGAGCCTGGAGCGCCCTTCTAGGCGCCGAGTACACAACATAGAAGACCGCGGCAGAAAGGATTGCGTCGAACTCGAGCGACGCCTGCCCGAGGACCGCTCCGAAGACGAAGTAGGAGAGCGCCGCGACCAGTAAGGCAGCGCAGACACCCAACAAGGCTAGCTTCCTCCTGTCGATGCCGGAGTATTGCGCACCGGACTTAGTCAGCTTTGTCTCACACCCGTCCGGAGCCTCTCCATGGCTCGTCCTATGCTGGAGTCCAAGGCGGAGGCCGCTCCGCCCGGAGAGACGAGCCTCTCCCACCCGCCGACCCTCACAAGCGAGAAGGACTTGTCACGAAGGAACATCTCTCTCAGCCTCGGCCTTCCAGACTCGGGATAGACATGGCAGATACGTGTCAAGTACCTTTCGGGTCTGAGCCGGTCCGGCCTCGACATCAGAACAAGGACGCCAAGGTCCAAGAGGCTTTCCTCCGACACCCCGTGTAGACTGACCCACCTTCTCAAGGCCTGCTCGATCGTCGACGCGTGAAATGTCTGAATGCCTCTCACTCCCGCGGCAAGAGATTGGAAGAACGCGGAGCTGTGCTCGCGCGACTGCAGCTCGCTGAGGACTACGATGTCAGGAGACCTGTGCAGAGCTTTCACAATCTCGGTCTCCTTGGTCCTCGAAGCGTCGCCCCGTTCGAACGGATCCACCTTGACCTTCATTTGGTGGAAACCCATCGACAGGAGGTCCGCGGTTTCCACCGCGTCCTCTATGTAGAGCCTCCTCAGTCTCCTGTCGACCTTCTCGTCTAAGGCGTTGAGGAGGGTCGTCTTTCCGCTACCCGTTTCTCCTATGATCGTGCAGTTGCCGCCTACCTCAAGCCACCCGATCAGGAGCGCCGCCGATTCGAGGGTTAGTACTCCGAGTTGAATCAGTTGTTGGATTGAGAACACCGAGTTGTTGAGGCGGCGTACATCGAGCGCGAACCTGTTGACGGAGACCAGTTCAAGGTCCAAGGAGACACGTAGCCTTGCTCCTGAGATCTCCAGGTCGTTCTTCAGAGACGGAGTCACGTAGTCTGGCGTGTAGCCCCTGAAAGTGTCGAGGTGCGTTTCCAGGGCCTGCCTCTCTCGCTCGGTGAGAAGAATCCCAGTCTCGCATCTCCCCACCTTGGCGTGGTCTAGGTAGATGCAAGTGGTGTCGGAGTCGACGAAATACTCGCTCACATCTTTGTCCTTCGCGAGTGCCAGGATTCTTGGGAGTCCTATTGACTCGTAGGCAGCGAGCTCTGCAAGCTCAGCCACCGGCGCCCTGCCCGCAGGACCGGCGAGCTTTGCAGCGGCATGTAGCGCCAAGGTCTGCACCAGATTGTCGAAGGTCAGGGGATGCAGTGTGTCCGGGTCCAGAGACGTCGACGCCTCCGCCACCGCGATACCCAACGCGGACCTTTCTCCTCGGCTGAGGACGCAGCTGACCCCATAAGAGAAGTGGTCGCCGCAGTCGTGAACCTGATACAGAAACGGATAGGACTCGTACTGGACTGCGGCGCCCGCTCGAGGGGCTTCGAGGAGGTCTATCAGAAGGGGCGCAGGCTCCAGGCTTCGCTTGCGTCTCCTCGCGAGGCGAAGGACGACCGCCTCGAACTTGGCGCCGACTCCCATGCGAGGAAAATGCGCGCTTCGATAAAACAGGCAACGCGATTCTGGGCTGTCGTCGTCCAAGCCGGCGGTGCGGGTTAAATCCCCCGCGCACCTTCAGTGTGATGGTCGAAATAACAGAATACACCATCGTGGTATTCGTTTCGGCTCTGTTCGCAGTGGCCTCGATTTCAGTCTATGCTTCGTTTTCGCAGTTCGAGTCCGCCGCACAAACCGAAGGTTCGTTTTCGTCGATGGTCACGCTCGCCCTCAGCGCAGAGGCGAACGGAAGCGCGAGGGAGTCGCTGCCCCTGCCTGACTCGACGCTATCCTGCAGAGGGGGAGTCCTCGACCTCACGACGACCACCACGAATCTGAGGGCGGATGTCGGAGAATCATGCAGCTTCAGCGTGCCGATTGAACCAGGCACCTGGACTGTCTCATTCAGCTTGAACGGTTCGACGCTCGCCGCAGAGGTGACATAGTTGCCCGCCTCATCCATCTCTTCGCTCACCTCGTGGGGCGTCTATCTGTTTGCGACCTTCACCCTTGCCCTGTTTCTGGTCCCGTTCTCGCAGGCTGCCTTGCGAGAATCTCAGGAGTCGAGCGCCATCTCCGTCGCACGGAGCTTCGACAGCCTGCTAGGCGCTCTCCGGCCTGGCGACACTATCTCCGTATCGTACACGTCGTTGTATGGCGGATTCGACATAGTGACTGGCGGGAACCACGTTGGATACTCGCTGGGTGGAGCCACCGTGCTCCTTACCTGCAATTGCACTGTCCAGAAGACGACGTTGCTACCATCCCGTGTGTATACCCTGGCCCTTAGCGACGGGATGGTCGAGGTGGAGCCAGATGTCGGAGGTTGAGACCTTCTTCGACGTAGCCATAGCGTATGCTGTAATACTTTCGCTCTTCGTCATAGCAACTGTTGTCGTCCTCGCACGGGTGGCCCAGGCTTGAGGTTCGTCGACATAGGAGTCGCTGGGGCGATAGGGCTTTCCAGCATGGTGATTCTGCTCGCCGTCTCACCCGAGCCAGGCACCTTGGTCATGCGGCAGAGCCAAGAGCAAATTGCGATGCGCGAAGCGCTATTCACTTTCGCCAGCGACAAAGGGCTGTCCTGGTTCCAGAGTTCCTCCGGCGCTATAATCTGCTCTAGCGTCTCGGCGCTCTCCAACTCCACTGTGTCGTACTCTGCATCAATCGACTCCAGGTCGTGCGCCGCGATCCCAAGTTCAGGCGTGACCAGCATGCTGATTCAGTCGGGAACCATGACAGTGGTGCTCGAGGGATGGTACGACGCCAAGGGATAGGGGCTACGATCGCGGCGTCAGTGCTGTTCTCGTTGCTCTTAGCCTCGAACCTAATCCTTCTAGCGTCGTCCGAAAGCCAGGCCAGGCTCGACTCGCAAGCTGACGGACTCGGTGGCTTGAACGACGCGGTCAGAATCGCGACTGCGTCATATGAGCTGGGGCTCCTTGGCAGGGTTCAGTCGTTCCTTGGGGACAGGGTCT
>JASHVT010000147.1 GCA_030039515.1 Nitrososphaerales archaeon | reverse complement strand
ATGACGTGGTCGATCACGCGCGAGTCTGTCGTGTCGTTCTTGGCGTATGTCGTCATCACGCTGCCGCCTCCCAGAAGAAGCCTCTTGCTTCCCGTCAGCCTGTAGTAGGAGTAGATCAAGTCGGAGTCCCAGCACTGCAAGGGCGCCTCGGGGAACATCGAGCGCTGCTCCTCCGGGCTCAATGGCTCGGTGATCGACAGGAAGGTCTGCTCATGATACACGTTCCACGAGTACGGGCTGAGGTCGCGCCCCAGTTTGTCGGCGCAGAAGATGACGTTGTCGGCAGTCACGGACCCCATGTGGGTCTTCGCCTTGTGGCCCAAGAACCCGACCACCGCGGACGATTCGTAGATGTCGACCCCCTTGTCCAGCAGCATCCCCTTGACCCCCTGGGCGTATCTGAGCCCGTCGATTCCATAGGTGTCTTGATACCTTATTCCAGCGGAGTAGAGCTTGCTTCCCACGATGGCCGGGAGGTCTGCTCCATCATAGACGCGAGACTCGTAGCCCAGCTTCTTTCTCGCCGCGACTTCCTCCATGACAGCCTTTGCGCCTCCCTTTCCTTTGCCCAGGAACATGCTGTCCTGCTTCTGGAGGCCGCAGTCGGCCCCACTGTCCCTGATCAGCTCGAGCATCCGGGAGATGCCTCTCACTGGAACGTTCCAGAGGTCGTCCGCCCCCTTGGTTCCGAAGCGCCTCAGCAGCTGCGAGAGCTCGAGTTCGCTGTCCGGCGTGAGGAACCCTGCGCTCTTCCCTGTCGAGCCCCCGCCGCAGATGCTCCGCTCGAGTAGGATCACCTTCTTCCCGCCCTCGGTCAGCCTAGCTGCCGCGGCGAGTCCTGCGGCTCCGCCTCCTATGACGAGGGCATCGCAGGTGACATCATCTTTCAGTGGAGGCTGGGCCGCTCTTGCCGTTCCCATCAACGTCGTATACCACCAGTTCTGCAGAAGCAAAGGGGAATCTTCCTCCGAGACGGAGGGATGCAGCCATCGCTCGTGTTATAAAATGCACGTCTTGCAATTTATTCTGTGATTATTGGGTCTACCTCTACAATATTAGTACACTAGGACCGATGAAAGACGAAAATCCTCTCACCAGGGCAAAGTGGCGCACACAATGATCGTTGCGGCGGCTATGCGAACCGACCTGCCACAACCTCAGACGACTCAAGGACTAACCTCGTCCCTGCCGAGGGCTGCAAAGAACTACAATGAACTGCAATGAACTAATTCAAGTATGCAGACTGCGTGGTAGGTGCTCTGCCACTCTTGCCCAGGCACGGTGATGACCAGACCTTGGACGCGAACCCGAAATGATCGAAACCAAAAATCTGACTAGGAAGTTCGGGGGCCTCACGGCGGTCGAGAACCTCACCTTCGAAGTGGACCGAGGCGAGATCTTCGGCTTCCTTGGACCGAACGGGGCGGGCAAGACGACGACGGTGAGAATGCTCACCTGTCTGATATCGAAGACCAGCGGCGAGGCCAGGGTTGGCGATTACGACATCGGCGACGAGGAAGGCGCGAGGAGGATCAGGAGCATGGTGGGACTCGTCCCAGACAACGTTGGGCTCTATGAGTCGCTCACCGCCGAAGAGAACCTGGACTACTATGGGGTGCTCCACCGGATGTCCGACTCGCAGAGGAAGGAGAGGAGCGAGTACCTTCTGAAGCTGCTCGGGCTGTGGGAGAAGAAAGCGCTGCCGGTCGGGTCTTTCTCGAAGGGGATGAAGCAGAAGCTCGCCGTCGCGCGAGCTCTAGTCCACGACCCGGAGCTGATTTTCATGGACGAGCCGACGGCGAACCTTGATCCGGAGTCTGCGAAGACGGTAAGGGAGTTCATCATCGAGCTGAAGAAGCGCCGGAAGACCATCTTCCTGAACACGCACAACCTAGACGAGGCTCAAAGGGTCTGCGACAGGATCGGGATTCTGAACACGAGACTCATGGCGGTCGGGACACCGGGGGACCTTGAGGGCTCGATACGCGGAAGAAAGACCGTGATCCAGCTGCGGCAAGTGAGTGAGGCCGTTCTAGCCGCGGTGAGGCGGCTACCGGTCAGAAATCTGGTCGTCGAAGAGGGCAAGCTCACGGTCGACGTCGAGAGCCCGGAGGAAGAGAACCCAGAGCTCGTGGGCGCGATAGTCGCGGCCGGCGGGCGGATCGAAACCGTCACCGTGACTGGCACCAGTCTTGAGGACGCGTACCTCAAGCTTGTGAGGGACTTCCAATGAGCGAATGGATGCCCTGGAACATCGCGCGCAAGGAGATGAAGGTAATCCTCAGGAAAAAGAGCGTCATAGGGTACGTCTTGGTCCTGCCGCTGGTCCTCTCAGCGCTCTTCCTACTTGTCGTCCAGAACGACGTCATCTCGGATGGTGCCATCTCGTCCGACTACTCCCTCGGTCTGACGCTGCTGGTCTACTTCTTCGTGATATTCTCGGCGATCATCCCTTCTTCAATCGCATCGTACAGCATAGTCGGTGAGAAGGTCGAGAAGAGCTTGGAACCTCTGCTGGCGACACCCGTGACCGACGGAGAGATCCTGCTGGGGAAGACCATCGCTGCCTTTCTCCCGCCGATTGTCGCGATTTGGGCAGGCGCGGGTGTCTTCATGGCAGGGACGGACTATCTGACGCACGGCATCCTCCGATATTACTACTTCCCAAACCTGAGCTGTGGTATCATTCTTTTCGTCTTGGCGCCCCTAGCGGCGATAATGAGTATCGAACTGGCCGTGATCGCGTCATCGAGGGTCACCGACGTTCGCGGCGCCAACCAGGTCGGAGGCCTGATGTTCATTCCGTTCATGGCTGTCTTTGTCGCGGCGGTGGAGGGCTCCTTCCCCCTCACTACCTCGAACCTGTTCATCGCTTCAGGGGCGGTG
>JASHVT010000146.1 GCA_030039515.1 Nitrososphaerales archaeon | reverse complement strand
GTACGGTACGTGTAGGTTGTCACGACGCCATATGTGTTGGTATGGGCAGAGCTTGTGTTTGCGAGGTAACCAATCCCAGAACCCACCACGAGGGCCGCCAATATCAGGACGGAAGCGACTCGCCCTTTCACCTAGAAGTAAGGACCTTGGCGTCTTTTACGGCTTCTCGCCATCCCACCGGCAACTCGGCCGAGGTGCTCTAGTCAGGGCCTCCATCTGCCTTTGTCCAAACAAGCCCGGTCCTGCCGACTGCGCTGGCGTAGGCCCGTCTAAGGCCCTTGACGTCGCGAGCTGTCACTCCTTCACTGGTTCGGGCTGCTTCTTGAGCTTGATTATCGGTCCAAGGAGTATCCACAGGACCGAGACGCCTGAGATGAGGCACCCGACGAGGACGGTCGGCTCGATGCCGACGGTCACCACCATCACTCCTCCGATCAACGACCCGGCCGGGATCGTGCCCCACACTATCGTCCTCATCGTCGCGTTCATCCTGCCCTGCAGCCTGTTCGGGGTGATGATCTGCCTGAGGCTGACCTGGTTGATGTTGTAGATCGGGACGCCTATGCTTCCGAGGAAGTATGCGACGCTCAGGACGGGGATGGCGAAGCTCCCCTCGTGCGCGAGAAGGACTATCAGGAAGGCGAAGGCGCTCGCCGTGGACAGGGCTATCGACCTCCCGAAGCCAAGCACCCTGGTGACCCTCTCGTGGACCAGCACGCCGGCCAGGAAGCCCAGCGCCCCTATGGTGAATACGATCCCTATCTCGCTCTTCGATATGTCGAGGACCCTCAGGGCCAGGAGCAGGACGGCCACGCCGAACATGTTGTTCCCTAGGTTCCATGTGCCTGTGCAACCCGCCTGCGTCCAGAGGACGCTGTTGCCCGTCACCACCGATATGCCCTCCTTCATCTCCTTGAAGAAGTCCCGCCCTCCCTCAGGCACCGCCGGCTGGGCCTCGGGCTTCCTGATCCAAAGGAGCGCGAACGCTCCTGCGAGCGTCCCTACGGCGTCAGCCACCACGGCCATCGCCGCCCCGACCACCGCCATCAGCGCGCTCGCGATGCTCGGCCCGATCACCCCGGAGGCGGACGCGCTCGTCTGGAGCTTCTGGTTTCCTTCCACCACGTCCTCCTTCTCCACCAGGCTCGTGAGGTACGACTGGTACGCCACGTCATAGAACAGGGTGGTCGTGCCCATCACAAGGGCGACGGCGTAGAGCTGGTAGACCGTCAGCGAGCCTAGGGCGAATGCCGCGGGGACCGAGGCCAGCGCCGCGACCTGGATCAGGTTGACCACGACCATGACCGGCTTGCGCTTCATCCTGTCCATCCACACTCCGACGAAGAGCCCCATGGTGGGGAACGCGATGAAGCCGAGCGCCGAGATCACCCCCAGCTGGAAGCCGTTGACCTTGAGCGTCAGGACCGCGACCACGCCGAGCGCGAGCCCGCTGATCTGGCCTGTGAACTGGGTGATGGTGTCGCCGAACCAGAACTTCAGGAACTCCCTGTGATGCCAGAGGTTCCCCTTCTGAGCCACCTCTAGGCGTCCCGCTCGTCCTGTTTAAGAACGGTGCCTCGCCCACGCTGCGGGATGACCTCTGTCGACTCGGTCCGCAGGCTGGTAAGGTACGACAGGCTGGCCTTCGAGTCCTTCGAGCGCGGGATAAAGCGGCTCGGGTGGAAGGAGGCCACCAAGAACCGCGAGATAGGCCACCTCTCCTTCAAGGACACACTGGTGCACGTCCTGAACGTGCACGAGGCTTGGCTCGTCGCGGCCGCCCAGGACAGGTGGGAGGTCGGCAAGGACCCCTCGAGGAGGCGCGAGAACGTGAAGTCTTGGGCGGACCTGCGCAGATACCGAGAGAGGGTCTGGTCTGGGATAGACGCCCTGATGGCCGACCTTTCGGAGCGGCGGCTGAGGAGCAGGGTCAAGGTTCCGTGGATGTCCGGGCGCTACACGCTGGAGGACGCCTTCTTCCAGTCGTCGTTCGAGCAGGCGCACCACGTCGGCGAGATCATCGGCGCCTACTGGCAGATGGACAAGGCCCCGCCGCAGATGATGTGGATCCCGCTGCAGCTCGGGACACGCGTCGCGGTCTCCTGACCGGTCACCTGGTGCCGGGCTCCAAATCTGCATGAGGAACTGCATGGTTTTGCCGACAAAGCACGATGTTTTATGCGGTTGTGAAGAAAATTATACTATCCTCCAGATAGAGATTTTGGGACTCGGTGATATTCGAAGCTATCCATGTCTGCGTTCGCAGGTAAGTGGGAAAAGCAACAGAACCAGAATCTCGGGTCTAAGCTCAAGGACTCCGTAAGGAATCCTGGGCCGATGAAGCCGAGGCTCGACCTCGCAGTCAGGCAAATACAAGTCCAAATCGCAAAACTCGACTCCACATCCACAAAACTAAGAGAGAGAGACAACTCGATCTTCAACAAGGTCGTGGGCTCTCTACAGAAGCACGACACACAGCACGCGTCTGTCTTCGCAAACGAGCTTGCAGAGATCAGGAAGATGAACAAGATGGTCACGCAAGCCAAGCTCGCGCTCGAACAGATAGTGCTCAGACTCAACACAATCACAGAGCTAGGTGACATCGTCGTCACCCTGACCCCCGCGATGGCAGTGATCCGCGGCGTCAAGCAAGGCTTGACGGGCGTCCTGCCAGAGGCGGAGAGCGAGATCGGAGAAATCTCTGGACTGCTGAGTAGCATCCTGGTCGACGCAGGGACGGTAGGTGGGTACTCCCTCAACTTCGAGGCCGCCAACGAAGACGCGGAGAAGATAATGGCCGAAGCCTCCGCGGTCGC
>JASHVT010000145.1 GCA_030039515.1 Nitrososphaerales archaeon | reverse complement strand
CTCCTGTGTTCCGTGGACAGCAAGCCACCATGGCTCTACAGAGAAGTACGCGTCCCTTACCGAGTCGGGTCCCACGTCGCGGCCCTCTTCATGGAGCAGCGTCCGCAGGACCTCGTGGTGCCTGATCACGAAGAGCGTGCCTCCGAAGTCGAAGAATACCGCCTTCGTGGCCAACGGCTTTCCGCAGGGCGGCGTCGTAATTATGCTTGGAGTCACAGCTATGCGTTGAAACCAGGGATGAAAGGCGTGACCAGGATGCTGAACAGCAGCAGGGCGAGCACGACCATGGTGATGTAGACGTAGGTCCTGTCCTTCTCTGCCGCGAAGAGGAAGATAGAGATAGCGACGCGCGAGACAGGTGTGGCGATCAAGAGGATGACGCCGAGCTCTATTATCGAGTACGGCTGGGCCGTCGCGAGGCCGCCGAGAAGGGCTCCAAGGCTGACCGGAAAGGTCCCGTGAGGAAGTCGCGACTGGTCATATGTTAGGAGGGGGCCCGTCCCCGATGTCCCGAGGTCGACCGCCAGGAGGGCCGTTCCAAGGAGCGTGACGGCAGCGGAGAGTAGCACGCCATACCTTAGTACCTCGCTGATCGCGTCGTTCATCGAGTCGGGGTCTCTAAGGTCCAACGAACGACCGTGCCTCCACTTCAGACCCCATACGCGCTCAGTATCATCTCAACGGCCGCAATGGCCAGGACGACCGCGAAGGCCTTCCTTATCGTGGGGTTCTTCGCTCTTACAAGGTAGCGGGCGCCAATCGCAGCCCCGATCAGGATTCCCAACGCCACAGGACCTACGATGAGCGGATCCACGTCACCTCGGGCATAGTAGATCCCGGCGCTGGCGGCCGCGGTCACGCCGATCATGAAGTTCGAGGTGGTGGTCGACACCTTGATGGGCAGCTTCATCGCGAGGTCCATGGAAAGAACCTTGAAGGCGCCGCTGCCGATTCCCAAGAGACCGGACAGCATCCCCGCGACCACCATCCCTGCCAGGCCGGTCTTGGGTCTGGTCGCGTTGTATTCTACCTCCTTGCCAGAGGGGTCGACGTACTTCCCCGTCAGCTTTAGCCTCTCTGAGAGGCCTTTGAGCTCAGGGCTCTTGTGCACGTCCTCGCCGAGCCTCATCACGGTCGGTATGAGCATCACAAGAAGGATGCTCCCAAAGATAAGCTCGAGGGCCGCCGAGTCCGTGTAGGCGGCCAGCGCCGCCCCGACTATCGCCCCTGCCGTGGTCCCGAGCTCCAAGAACATCCCCACTCTCAGGTTGGTGATCTTGTCTTTGACGTAGACCGATGCGGCCCCGCTCGACGTTCCTATTATCGCCACTATGCTCGCGCCTATCGCGAAGTGTATGTCGACGCCGAGGAAGAGCGTGAGGATCGGGATCACGACGACCCCGCCACCCAGACCCACGATCGAGCCGAATATTCCCGCGAATATCGAGGATAGGAAGATCACGAGGACGAACTCGAGTACGATCACGATTGCCGCCTCAACCGCGGGTATCTGGGAGTGCGATATGGCCTGTGTTCTCGGTCCCTTCTCGCTGCTCAGTTTGAGGACTCGAGCGCCGCCACTATCCTGTTATGACTTTCCTGGATCCCTTCGACTCCAGTGTTCAGTATGACGCACGGCACCCGCCAGTTCTCGAACATCGCCCTGAAGAACTTGGCCTGCCTCGCGGGGTCCAACTCGAGGAGGTACGGGTTATACCAAGGCTCATATGACATCGTCCCCCACTTCTCCTTCGGCCCGGCGCCGGGGAGGACCATGTATTCGCCCTTCTGCAGGATGTCTATCGCCTGGTCGGAGGTGAGCCTCACCTCAGGGGGGCTGTGGTCGTCTCTGCGGAGCAGGACGACGAGGTCCACGGGTACCTCGTTGACCACCTTCCCGGGGCCGCGGATGTCCTCCCTCTTCACCAGCACCCGGGAGTTCCCGAAGGCGTAGAAGCACCACGACATGCCGTCGTTGAACACGCATCTTCCCTTCGTCGCCGAGCACATGTCTTCTCCCACAGGGTACTCGCAGTCTTCCTTTCTCATGGTCACGTTCTCGTTCATCGACCTGTCGAAGACGCTGCGCAGCCATGGTTGCTCCTTCTGCGACTCTGAGCGCATGTACAGCGCCTTCTCGGGCTGCCTCGCCATCAGGGGCGCCCTGGGGTCTGCCGGGATGGGGTCGGGGAACTCCACGTAAGCCCAGTCGTCGCCGCAGATCTTGCCCTGGTCGTTCATGAATATCTTGAAGGAGTGAGTGGTCTTTCCAGTCCCTGTAGGCGCGATGATGACGGCGCCCCTCCCCTTGTAGAGCGCGGTGGCCCCATGTATAGATAGGGTGTTGAAGCCCTTCTCCAATATCGCAGCGGCCATGCCCAGCGCCCATGACTTGCACTGTCCGTAGTACTCCGTGTTCAGGAAGAGCGCGGTCCTGAGCGCGGGGCAGTAGTAAGCCGACGGCTCTATCCCCTCGACACCCGTGGCCGAGTATATCCGAGCGTGCGGCAGAACCGAGTCGTCGCCCTTCCACCAGTTCCCGGACCAGAAGTCTGCCTGGTGGTCGCTGTTGGTGACGAGTTCGACGATTACGCCGTTGAGGTTGGCCCTAAGGGACTTCGCGCCGGTTGTCCTCAGCCTCTCCTTGGCTCTGACGAGCAGAGGCTCGAAGTCCTCCACGGGCGTGCTCTTGTTGCCCTTGACCCGGGCCCTGGACTGCGTGATGTAGTTGTGAAGCTGGGTCATCTCCAAGGTGGAAACCAGCCAGAAATTCCTGCCCTTAAAACAGTTAGGAAGTCGGTCGCGCGCACTATCGGGTGATCATGGGGACTTCGATGACCGAACGAGTAGAGCCGTAGTTGGCGGCCTTGTCGAGGTCGAGTCCCCCTTTCTTGCAGATGCTGCTGACTACGCGGAACATGGCCCACCCTCCTAACCCGATGAGGCCGCCGGTCACGGCCCTGATGAAGGCGTTGGAGTCGTCGGAGGCGTTGGTGGCGTTCCTTGTGGCTATCTTCGCCAGGTGCCTGTAACAGGCATAGTAAACCGCGAGCTGCGACTCGTTCAGCTTGATGGAGGTGAATGTCCTGGCCTTCAGGTGGCCCAGGGGGACGTTCTGCATCGGCGTTATGGTGAACTCGAAGGGCCTCCCGTTGTCAAGGGTGGAGTTGCTCATCTTGTTGATGAGGGCGACCGTCTCCCAGTTGTCTTCGGGGGTCTCGCCCGCCTGGCCCACCTGCACGGTGAACGCGGGGCGCCAGTAGTTCTCGTTCATCACCTTGGTGCCGCTCCAGACTATGCTCGACCATGAACCGTCCGGTCCGACCTTGAGCGGGAGGGTCTTGTTCGGCATGTGAAGCAGCGCGAGGCGGTCGCTCCCCGTCTCCACGCCCACCTGAAGGCCTATCCAGTTGTCTGGCCCGGCTCTGATGGCTGCCGCCATCTTCCCCATAAGCTCAGGGTAGGCGGCCGGGATTGAGATCCTCCCGTGTGTCGGGTTGGTGTGGCCCATCCCTCTCGTCCCCATCACCGTCGTCAGCAGGTCCAGCAGGGCCTCTTCGTTAGGCACGAAGTTGCGACCGTGCTCATACGCGAAGAATTCGTCGCTGTGCAGCCAGGCGTTGGTCATGGCCGCGGCGAGGTTTACCTGGATCTCTCTCCTGACCCTCTCTGGAGGGTAGTATCTGAGCGGCCTCAGCGTCACCTCGCAGAAGTCGCACCCTATGCCGCATCCCCGCATGACCTCGACCATGCCCTTCACGGTCGGGCCTGCTATGTCGGGTATCTCATCCAAGGTCGGAAACTGCCTTGAAAACTGATATCTCGAGATGAACCGTTCGTCCGACATCCAGCTCTTGTGGAAGTGCTCGTCGAAGGTCTGGAAGCCCTTGTAGAACTCGGTGTTCTCGCCTCCGCCCTCGCCGACGTATCTGAAGAGGTCGCAGGCTATGTCGTCCGCCTCTCCCTGGAACGCGAAGTCTATGTTGTTCTTGTTCAGCTCTTCAGGGCGGACGGTGAGCTCCCACACTCCGGGCCCTCCTACGAGCAGCTTCGCCTTCTTTCCCTTCCGTATCCTGTTTATCCGCTCCATGAGGTCGTTGAACTCCTTGTGCACATATGCGGGGGCCGAGGTCTCGAAGAACACGCTGTAGGACATGGTCAGAGGGCCGAGACCAAGCGGGTCCATCGTGGACACGCCGATGATCTCCGTGTCCTCGTCGACGAAGTCCTGTATGTGCGTCTCCTGGACTACGACGACATCCTTGGGGCTGTTCTCTTTCAGCAGCGCACCTTCGAGCTTTCGGAGGGAATAGGGCGCGAACTTCGCCCTTCCGTTGACCGACGCAGGCGGAGGCCCCTTCATGAACGAGTAGATTGAGCCCGGGAGCTTGCTCGTCGGAGCGCTGGCCATGAAGTCGAGCAGCGGCACGTTTCTGTAGGTATGAGAGAGCGTGGTGTCGGAAACCAGAACATATCGCGCCAAAGCCTATGACGCCTCGGAAACCCCATTCATTTGGGAGAGTGACTGTCCGTCCGCCCAATAAAATCGTTTGGGTGAGCTTCTCGGCATCACGATAGCGACGTATAAATATAGGATTTTTAACGGCCTCCCAAGCGTCGATGAAATCATTTGCCCAGATTGCTCGCATTTGTGAACATTTTCGTCGATTCGCCGCTGATGGATCACGTAGTTAGCGCGCTCAAGGAGCTGCCGGACCTGGAAGAGATGTACGAGGTTACTGGCGAGTTCGACATTGTCTGCCTCGTCTCAGCCAACGACATCGAGGAGTTCAGGGACATCCTGAAGAACAGGGTGATGAAGATCAAGGGAGTAAAGAGCACCGTTACCTCGGTCGTGCTCCACTCTCACAAGGGACCGCGGACGGACGAGAACAGCAAGAAAGCCGCACGCGCGCCAGTTCAGTAGGAAGATGTGGAAGGAGCCACAAGCCCACCGCCATGAGCCCTAGAGGAGTTCGAGAAAATGATCACAATTCTGGATGCGGCCTATGTCGTTTCAATCCTTGCCGTAACGATACTAGTCGCTAAACTCATCGCGCCCTACATCGCAGGCGTCTTCACTCGGGCGCCCAGCAGGCTGGACAGGTTCCTCAGCCCGGTGGAGAACGGCGTCTACAGGCTGGTCGGCGTAGACCCGACCCATGGGATGGGATGGAAGGAGTACTTCCTCTCCGGCCTGCTCGTGAACATAGCGCAGATGGCCGTAGCCTTCGTCATCCTCACGTTCCAGGGCCAGCTCCCGCTGAACCCTCAAGGGTTCACGGGCCTTCGATGGGACCTCGCCCTGAACACCGTCGTCTCGATAGCGACGAACACGAACCTCCAGCACTATGCGGGAGAGACCACCCTCTCCTATCTCAGCCAGATGTCGGCGATACAGTTCCTGCAGTTCACCTCGGCGGCGACCGGGATCTGCATGGGCGTAGGGATGGTCCGCTGCCTTGTAAAGGGGTCCAAGGACCTCGGCAACTTCTACGTCGACTTCGTGCGGTCGCTGACGAGGCTTCTGATCCCGCTGTGCTTGATAGCCGCGGTCGTCCTCGTGGCGATGGGGGTCCCGCAGAGCCTTAGCGGGTACCACACTGTGACCACCGTCACCGGCGCCTCTGAGTCCATCCTGATAGGCCCGATCGCTTCCCTTGTGTCGATCATGCAGCTGGGCACGAACGGAGGGGGATATTTCGGGGCGAACTCGGCATATCCGCTTCAGAACCCGAGCCCCGTGAGCGACGTCTTCGAGATCTTCCTCATGCTCCTCCTCCCGACCGCCCTGATCTTCGTGTTCGGCGAGCTTCTGGGGCCTGAGAAGGAGAAGGAGTACAGGCCGATCCTCGTCGGCGCGTACTCGCTGTTCGCGATCGACCTGATAATCGGGTTCATCCCGACCATCCCGACCGGCCCGGGGATAGAGACGAGGTTCGGGGGCTTCTTCTCAGCCTTCTGGACGGTAGTCACGACCGCGGTGACGACCGGGTCCGTCAACAGCTCGCTCTACGCGATGCATCCCTTGACGATACTTGCTGCCTTCATGGGGATGCTGATCCAGGCTACGCCAGGAGGGAAGGGGGTGGGCCTGATGTACATGATAATGTTCATCGTGATAACGGTGTTCGTCGTCGGCCTCATGTCAGGAAGGACGCCGGAGTACCTAGGGATGAAGATCACCGCAAGAGACGTGAAGCTCGTGATGGTGGCGTTCCTGATCCACCCGATCATCATCCTGATCCCCACGCTGGTCTCCTTCGCGACGAACGCGGCCACGGAGATCTGCGGGGGCTTCAGCGCGTCGTGCTTTACTCAGGTCATGTACGAGTTCACGAGCGCCGCGTCTAACAACGGCTCAGACTTCTTCGGTAGTTCAGCGAACACGCCCTTCTGGAACATCTCGACCGCCGTCGTCATATTCATCGGGAGATATGCGCCGATCGCGATTCTCCTGGCGATGGGCGGTTCGATGATCGGTCGGAAGAGGAGCTCTGAAGTCGGACTGAAGACCGACAGCATGCTATTCGCAGCCGTCCTCGTTGCGAGCATCCTGATCCTCGTCGTGCTGACGTTCTTCCCGTTCCTCGCGCTGGGGCCGATCCTCCAATATCTTCACGGGCAGGTGAACTTCCTTGGCTAGCTCGCCGGTGCCGGGCGCCGCGCCGACTCGCCAAGAGCGGACTCGCCAGCTGACCAGGGTCCTCTGGGACTCGTTCCTGCGGCTGAACCCCCGGTCGCTGTTGTCGAATCCGGTCATGTTCATCGTAGAGCTCACCTTCTTCATAGTGTCGGCCATGGCGATAGATCCAGCCGTCTTCGAGCCTCTTTCGAGCCCGGGTGACGTGGTGTTCTATGTGGAGGTCGCGGCGATCCTCCTGGTCACGGTGTGGTTCAGCACCCTCTCCGACGCGCTCGCGGAGCAACAGGCGAGGAACACCGCAAAGAGCCTCAGAAGGCTTGAAAGCGAAGTTCTGACGAAGAAGGTGGTAAGGGAGGACTGGTCTGAGAGGGTCGTCCCCACCCCATCATCGTCGCTCCGGAGAGGGGACACGATCAGGCTGGAGAAGGGGGACCTCGTTCCCATCGACGCGGAGGTGCTGGAGGGCATAGCGATGCTCGACGAGTCTCTGGTCACCGGCGAGTCCGCGCCGGTAAGAAAGGCGCCAGGCGACGTCCTGATAGGAGGGGCCAGGGTGGTCAGCGACTCGATGGTCGCGAGAGTGACAGTCGACCCGGAAGAGTCATACATCAACAAGATGATCAAGATGGTAGAGGCGGCCAAGAGGCCCAAGACGCCTAACGAGCAGGCGGTGACGATGGTCCTGATCGGGCTTACAGCCATATTCACGATAATCATCGTCACGCTCGCGTGGCTCTCAGTCGCTGTGGGCCTCGGCGGAGACCTGTCGGTGATGATAGCACTCTATGTCTGCCTTCTCCCCACCACCATCGGGGCGCTCCTGCCAGCGATAGGTCTCTCAGGCATGTCGAGGCTCTATGGTAGGAAGGTCATAGCCAAGTCAGGCAAGTCCATCGAGGCGGCCGGAGACGCCGACGTCATCCTCCTTGACAAGACCGGGACCATCACCGTCGGCAACAGGCAGGCCGCGGAGTTCATTCCCGTAGGGGCGCACAGCTCGCGCGAGGTGGGCGAAGCGGCCTTCCTCTCCTCCTGGTACGACGACACGCCCGAAGGCAGGAGCGTGGTCAGGCTGGCCTACGAGAAGGGTTCCATCCCCAAGGAGCTCAACTCGCTGGCCAGGTCCAAGGTCTACGAGTTCTCAGCCACTACCCGCACCAGCGGCGTCCTCCTCACCGCGTCGCAAGGATTCTCTCTCCCCAAGGGGGGCAAGGAGATGGACAGAGGAGGAAGGATAAGCAGGAAGCAGGCCGACTCCAGTACGGCAGAGTCGTCCGCCGACATGGAGATCATCAAGGGCGCACCGGATGCGATAAGGAGCATCGCGGCCATCCCTCCCGAGTTCGACCAGGTCGTCGAGTCGATCTCCGCCGCCGGCGACACGCCCATGGCCGTCTCGAGGAACGGCCAGCTTCTGGGCTTCGTCAGGCTCAGGGACACGTTGAAGCCTGGCATCAAGGAGAAGATCCTGTCTGTGAAGGCGATGGGGATAAGGCCGGTGATGATCACGGGCGACCAGCCCCTCACAGCCAAGAGCATCGCAAGCGAGGTCGAGATAGAGGAGTACGTCCCTCAGGCGAAGCCCGCCGACAAGTACGCGGTGGTCCAGAAGGAGCAGGCCCAGTCAAGGATTGTGGCCATGATCGGCGACGGCACCAACGACGCGCCCGCGCTTGCGGCCGCCGACATAGGCCTGGCGATGAACTCGGGGACCGAGCCGGCGAAGGAGGCTGCGAACATGGTCGACCTCGAGTCCAATCCCGCGAAGATAATCGAGGTTGTGATGTTGGGCAAGCAGCTTCTAATGACCAGGGGGTCGGTGACCGCGTTCAGTATAGCGAACGACGTCGCAAAATACTTCGCGATCGTCCCCGTTATCTTCGCCGCCACGCGTCCCCAGCTCGAGGACCTCAACATACTCCACCTCGGTCTCCAGAGCGCGGTCCTATCCGCGCTCATATTCAACGCGGTCATAATCCCGCTCCTAATACCTCTCGCCATGAGAGGCGTGGCCTTCAAGCCGTCTGGGACGATGACGATCTTCTTGAGGAACACCCTCGTCTACGGACTTGGAGGAGTAGTCGTACCCT
>JASHVT010000144.1 GCA_030039515.1 Nitrososphaerales archaeon | reverse complement strand
GATCGACATAGAGCAGTGGACGAACATACTCGCGTCCCTCCAGGACAAGGTGAGGTGGCTTTACTCTCAGAAGGGCGTGAGCTATGTCCTCATCTACGCCAACAGCGAGAAGGAGGGCGCGCCGACCGCCGTCCATCCCAGCATGCAGATAGTCACGACGCCGAGGGTCCCTCCTGCGGTCGAGCAGGAGGCTACCACGGTACAGCAGTCCTTGAACGACCTCGGCGTCTGCCCGATGTGCCAGGTCGTCTCCACGGAGACAGGCGGGCCCAGGCAGATCCTCGCCACCGACTTCTTCATCGCCTTCTCCCCTTGGGTCTCGACCCATCCGTACGAGTTCTGGATCTATCCGAAGCGGCACATGACGAGCATCCTCAAGCTCTCCCAGAAGGAGATGATGGACCTTGCGCTGATGCTCCGCTCCACGTTAGGCGGTATGGCGAGGGCGCTGGAGTCTCAGACCTTCGTGATGGTCTTCCACAGCTCGTCTGAGAAGAAGACGACGAAGCAGATCCACTGGCACATCGAGGTGTATCCCAGGAAGGTGCCTCAGGGCGGCCTTGAGATCGGGGGCGGGATCTACGTAAGTGAAGTCACGCCTGAGGCGGCGGCCCAGTTCCTCGGCGCGAGCGCGCGGAAGGAGCTGGCTCAGCTCGTGGGGATAAAGTAGGTCACTTCTTGAGGGCGTCGAGGAGCCTGGTCGGCAACGGGTCCATGTGCAGCCCCACGGCCACGTAGTAGGCCGCGAGGTCCAGCCTGTAGACCATCGTGGCCAGCTCCGCTAGGCTCGAGCCGCCTCTCCCCTTCACCTCCAGCGGCTGGACGTCCAGGTCGTTCAGCATCATGATCATCCTGTCGGTGAGCCTCCTCTCCCGCTCGCCGTCGAGGGAGTGCCTCAGGAAGACCGGAAGGAAGTCGGGGTCGGGACGCTCCCACGCCTCGATCTCGTTGTGGAATATCTCAGGGATGACGTCGAAGTAAGCGTGCTTCTTGGCGTTTTCGTTGAGTATGCTCTTGAACCTGACTCCGACTCCTTTCGTGGCTGCGGTCCCGTACGTCGCTGGGGTGCGCTCCAGCAGACGGAATGCTATCTCCTTGGAAGGATTCGATTCCTGGGGCGTGCCTACGCGAATGGCCTCAGACTCGGCTGTCATGCCCGACAGAGCGTCTTGCACCTCAGAGCTCGCGTCGATCCCCAGCGCGTCCGTCGCGATCGCTATGCATGCGAACGTGATGTAGGGGAGCAGGTACCTCGGCGCGAGCGCCGCAGGCGCGCCGATGTGCGCCGCCCCTAGCTTGCGGGACAGCTCCTCGAGCTGTCCGCCGGACGACACCGAGACGGCCGATGCCCCCCTCTGGACCGCCGTCCCCAACATGCTGATCGTCTCCTCCGTCTGACCCGAGACGCTGCACGCGACGGCGAGGGACCCGCGCATGTCGACCGGCGGTATCTCTCCCTTGAAGACCCCGACCGCCGCGCCATGACGCCGCCCGAGCCAGCCCGCCGCTATCTCCCCGCCCGCTGCCGAGCCCCCCATTCCAAGGAAGTACACTCTCTCCACCTTGCCGAATGAGACGTCCGGCGCGGCTTCGCTCCCCATCCTTGCGAGCTCGGGCCATGCGTCGTACGCCTTTCGCACGCCTTTGTGGTCGAACTGGGCTGCAACTTCCTCGGAGAATATGTCGCGCAACTACCCCACGCCTTTCAGGCGGCCCACGCGTTCTGGCTTTCCGCTTTAAGCTCGACGGTCAGGCGACGTCGAGGCTGACCCGACGCGGTCCCCTCAGGCCGAACCGATCCCCCACGCTCACTTGGACAGCCGCTGGCGCTCACTCGATCGTACCCTTTGCGACCCCGGCCGAGCGCCTCTCGCCGGCGGTCTCCTTGAAGAGGAGCCTGACGAGCTTCTCCTGCGCCCTGGACATCTCTTTGTCCCGCCTCTCCATCATCCTACGCTGCGTTTCAATCACAGATTCGAGAATCAGCTCCACGTTCCTGCCCGTGAACCCGTCGTAGTGAGAGAAGCTTGGCACGTTCGACCGAGCCAGCCCCGAGACCTGGCAGCCTGTGCCGAGTTCCTTGCCCGAGTAGACCAGCGCGCCGATGGAGACCTTGCACATGTCCCCCACCGCAGGCCCCAGCTTGACCATCCCCGAGTCTGACCTCCGTCCTCCGGCCGTCACCCTCACGCTCCCGTAGGTGTTCTTCAGGTTGCTGAACGTGCTCCCGGCCCCCAGGTTCACCCACTCTCCGACATACGAGTCTCCGACGTAACCATGGTGCGCCTTGTTGGTGTACGGGAGCATGACCGAGTTTTCCACCTGCCCGCCCACCTTGCATGACTCGAAGATCGACGTACCTCCTCCAATGAGAGCCGAGAGTATCTTGGTCTTGCGGCCGATGAAGCACGGCCCCATTATCCTGGAGAAGCTTTCGACCGACGCGCCCCGTTCGATCACTACCGGCCCGAGTCTGACGTCGAAAGTGACGAAGGGCTCCACCTCCGAGCCGCCCTCGACCCTCAGGTTCGAGCTCGGGCCCCTCACCTCGACCTTCGCAGGGAGCGACTCGCGGTCGGCGAACTTGGGAGCCTGCTCCGCTATCGCCAGCCCGTTCCCTTCGACTACCTCCCAGTACCCCGCTAGGACGCTCCTCCTTGGCGCTTCTAGCCTCTCGAGGCCCTTGCCGAGGCGCACCCCGGTTCTCGAGCTGACTATGCCCGGCATGACGCCCTTGGCGCCTGTCCGCGCAGCGACGAGCCGCCCCTCCTCGTAGGCTGCGAACGGCGTCATCTTTGATGTGAGCGCGAGGAGGCCGAGTCCGGGCCTGGCGGCGGCGTTTACGAAAAGAGTCGTCCCTTCAGCCTTGGTGTTGTATGAGGCCTGACCGGACTCGCGCGTGGTCTCCGCCAGCCAGTCCCTCCCCCAGAGAGCGACGTCCGTCGCGTCGCTGATGCTCCGGACCTGCGCCTCGAGGAGGGAACTCGCGCCCCACTTCAGGAGGCTGGTGTGCCTCATGGCGGCCAGCGGCCCGAATCCTTCGAGGGCGTCGTCCTCGAAGACAACGACCCTCAAGCGCTTAGACCTTCCCCATTCTCCTGGTATAGAGCTCGTTCGCTGCCTTGTACGACTTCCTGTCGCCTATGTCTACGAAGTCCCCCTTGACCTTCAGGGTGTAGACCTTCTCTCCGGCCGCCATGGACCTCTCGAAGGCCTCCTTCATCCCGTAGGTCTTCCCAGACGGGATGTACTTCAGGAAGTCCTTCTCCATGACGTAGCAACCCACGTTGATGTAGCCCGTGATCTTGGGCTTCTCCTTCCACTCCAAGAGCTTCCCGTTCTTGTCGGCCTCCATGAACCCGTACTTCAGGTCGGTGCTGTAGTTCATCAGCGCCATCGTCGCGAGCGCCTTCCTCCTCTCGTGGAACTCTATCAGTTTGCGGAGGTCGAACTCCAGGATCGCGTCGCCGTAGAGGCAGACGAACCTCCCTTTGATTTGCTTCTCGGCCGTCTTGAGCTGCCCTGCTATGTTGAGCGGGTGGGACGATGCGGCGTACTCGACCGTGACCCCCCACTGAGAGCCGTCTCCGAAGTAGTCCGAGATCATCTTCCCCAGGTAGCCCGTCGCGACGACGACCTCGCTTATCCCGTTGGACTTCAGCCACTCTAGGATGTGCTCCAGGATAGGCTTCGGGCCGACCGGGAGCATGGGTTTGGGCAGGAGGAAGGTGTAGGGACGGAGCCTCGTTCCCAGGCCCCCCGCGAGGATGACCCCTTGGATGTCAGATTCCAGCTGGCTGTCGCCTTGGAGCGAGGTCGGACAGCTCGTCCTTATACGCTTCTTCGGCGCCTGAGAGAGAGCACGAGTCCACGACCAGCCCTCTGACGCCTTTCGCCAACACTCTGGCGACGTCGCCGCGGTTCAGCCTCTTCTGTGTCCTCAGGAGGACAGGCTTCCCCGACAGGGCGGTGATCGTGCCGATCGTCGCGTAGTCGAGGAGGGTGAACTGGAGGCCCTTGGACTGGGGAGGCACGGTAGCAGCCTCTATGGCTTCCATCTCGGGGATGGACGAGAGGTTCCTCACCTGCTCGAGCGTGTACCCGCTCGCTATCGCCCCTATCTTCTTGACCCGGGAGTCCGACAGGATCCAGAGCGGCATCTGGTGCGCGTACATCTCGACGAAGGAGAAGCTGCTGGCCATTATCCTCTCCCAGTACTCGGCGGTCAACTGCTTCCCGCCTCCGACGGAGATGCCGCATGGAACGGACACGGTCGATATGACGTCGTCGATGTAGACGTCGTGGAGGTCGTAGCTCCCGTAGTGGCTCGGCGAGGAGCCTTCGTCCCCGTCAATGTTCAGGAGTATGGCGTCGACGCCGGCCTCCTCGGCCTGCGTGGCGAGCGCCGTGCTGTTCTTCGGGAGGCTTGCGATCAGCGAGTAGTCCTTGCCCTCGGGCGTCACTTCCAGTGGGCGGCGAAGCTGAGGGACGGACTCCAACTTCCACCGGTTTTGGCCTGCGCGGATTAGAAAGAGAACTGCTCAATAGTATGCAACAGTGTTGTATGATGGATTTAACAAGAAGGCCCTGAGCGAGGGTCAGGGGCGACGGTGGTCTGTCTTACGGCGTCAGGAAAGGAGGGGCGCGAAGCCTGGGCCCTTGCGTGCTCGAGGGCGCCCACGTCCGCCTCGAGCCTCTGCGGAAGTCTCACGCGAAGCCCCTCCTGAAGTCGGCGAGAGACTCCGACTTGTCCCTCCTCCGCGTTGACCTGCGGGACGAGCGAGAGATGCGCAGGTGGATCGCCGAGGCGCTCGATGCGGGAAAGGCCGGGTCCGAGTGCCCTTTCGTAGTGCGCTCGACGACGCTCGGGCGGGTCGTGGGAAGCACGCGGTACATGGACGTCAGGGCAGCCCAGAGGGGCGTGGAGATAGGGTGGACATGGTACGAGAAGCGCGTCTGGGGAACGGCGGTGAACCCCGAGTGCAAGTACCTGCTCCTCCGCCACGCGTTCAGGGACTGGGGGGCTGTGAGGGTGCAGCTGAAGACCGACGACCGCAACGTCCACTCCCAGAGGGCCATCCTGAAGCTTGGCGCGAAGTACGAAGGGAGGCTCAGGAACCACAGGATAAGGAGGGACGGGAGCGTCGGGGACTCGATGATGTATTCCATCACGTCGGAGGAGTGGAACGCGGGCCTCAGAAGACGCCTCCTGGCGAGGATCAGGGCCTCGACCCCACCCTGACCCGCGAGCGAAGCGAGGGCGGTCCGGGCCGGTCAGAGCCAGATGGTGATGCCGAGGACCAGGAAGATTATGGTGAGGTACGGGCTTGTCAGCTTGAAGAGCGTCCACGCGGTCTCCTTCGACCTCGTCATAGCAAGCCTGGCGCTGTAAGCGAGCACCGCTGCGCCTCCGGCAACGGCTGTCGCCTCGTAGAACACGCTGATGGGGGTGAACAGGAAGATGGAGATCGAGAAGACGGCGAGGAGTGCGCTCGTCAGAGCGATGCACGCAGCCGCGACCCTGTCGCCGAACACGACGGGGAGCATCGGGATCCTTGCCGCCTCGTAGTCGGCCTTGCTGAAGATCGCCAGACTCCAGATGTGCGTCGGGATCCAGGCCATGACGAGGGCCGACATGTACAGCGCGATGGGAGCCAGCGGGTCGGAGTTGGGTACCGCCGCATAGCCTACTAGGACGGGCATCCCGCCCGAGACCCCCCCGAGGATGATGTTCAGCCAGCTCCTGCGCTTGAGGAGGAGAGAGTAGACCACGACATTGTCCACCAGCCCGATCAGCATGAAGCCCGCGGAGTAGACGTTGATGAGGGTCAGCGGGATGAGGACCGAGAGGGCCGCCATCACGAGCCCGAAGCCGAGCGCCCTGGAGGGCGCGATCTGGCCGCTGGGTATCGGCCTCTTCATTGTCCTCTTCATCATCCCGTCTATGTCCCTGTCGTGGTAGTTGGTCAGGACGTCGGCCGACGCGCTGCCCAAGGTCAACGACGCGAGGCAGATGACTATCAGCGACGGTCCCAGGGAGGCGCCCGGCGTCTCCTTGTATGCCACCAGCATCGCCACCATCCCCGTGAAGACCAGCAGCCCCCAGATCCTGGGCTTCGTGAGCCTCCAGTAGTTTCCGACGGTGTTCCGGAGGGTCAAACGACCGGAGTCGCCCTTGACGCGGATAAAACGTTAGTGCCCGACATCGACTGGAAAAACTCGGGGCGCGCGGAACCGCTTAAATATTCGGAACGTCGCGCCGGCTTGAGAAGAGTGGCGTTCAGCGACCCGCTGCAGTGGATTGTCATCGGCATCATCGTGATAGTGATATTCTTGTGGG
>JASHVT010000143.1 GCA_030039515.1 Nitrososphaerales archaeon | reverse complement strand
CAGGTCGACGTCAGGCTCTTCGACGAGGCTGAGTACGGGGCGGCGCTCGTCTACTTCACAGGGTCCAAGGACCACAACATCGCGCTGAGGAGCATCGCGATTGAAAAGGGTCTGAAACTGAATGAATACGGCCTCTTCGACGCGTCCGGGGGAAGGAAGGCGGGGAGGACGGAGGAGGAGGTCTATGGGGCGCTGGGCCTGGGGTACATACCGCCCGAGCTCAGGGAGGACAAGGGCGAGATCGAGGCCGCCCGGAACGGGAAGCTGCCCGACCTGGTCATGCTCGACGACATCAAGGGCGACCTTCAGATGCACTCGAAGTGGAGCGACGGCTCCGCAGAGCTGGTCGACATGGCGAGGGGGGCGAAGGCCAAGGGGTACGAGTACATGGCGATCACGGACCACTCGGAGTCCGTCAGGGTCGCGAACGGCCTGAGCCGCGAGAGGTTCAGAAGGCAGTGGAAGGAGATAGAGAAGCTCAACGACGAGCTCTCCCCGTTCAGGATACTCAAGGCGGTCGAGGTCGAGATCAAGAGCGACGGGTCGCTCGACTTCGACCGCGAGTTCCTCGACGAGTTCGACCTGGTTGGCGCGTCGCTGCATCAGAACTTCAAGCAGGACGCGGAGAGGCTCACGGAGAGGGCCGTGAAGGCCCTTTCTCACCCTTCGGTCGACTTCCTCTGCCACCCCACGAACAGGCTGATCGGAAGGAGGGAGGGCAACCCGCTCGACCTCGTCAAGGTGATCCGGACCGCCAAGGAGAACGGCAAGATGCTCGAGATAGACGGACAGCCGGAGCGGCTGGACCTCGACGAGAACTGGGCGAAGCGCGCGATGGACGAGGGCGTAGAGCTGGTGATAGACTCGGACGCGCACTCCGTGGGGGAGTTGGACAACCTGGGCTACGGCCTGATGGTCGCGAGGAGGGCTTGGGTGCAGGCGAAGAACGTCGCCAACACCAGGGGCCTGAAGTCCTTCTCCAAGATGCTCTCCTGAATCCTCACGTTAATATCAGAACTGTTCCCGGAACCGTTCGCGGGGGTAGCCAAGCCTGACCAACGGCGGGGGACTTAAGCCGGTCTGACGAGAGATCCCCTCCCTCAGGGGTTCGTGGGTTTGAATCCCACCCCCCGCACTGCATTCTGGGACCGGTGTAGTCATGATTCCCAATTGCGTCAAACCTTAACTACAACCAAGGGGTTCTTCTCACACCATGGCGACGACACAGGTTCAGGTCAGAATCCCGAAAGAATTAGTAGAAGACCTAGACCGATGGATTACCGAGGGTAGGTTCTCTAGCAGAAGCGAAGCCGTGAAAACCATCGTCGCTCTGTACACTGAGAGGGAACGGACTCGAAGGTTCTACGAACTGCTGCAGAGGGAAAGCGAAGACGCTAGAGGTCATCCCGGGTCGTTAGTCCCCCTGAAAGACGTCCTTTGACGCTGTCCGTCCTTCTCAGCCCAAGGGCTGTCAGGTCGCTGCGAAAGCTCCAACCTTCTATTCGGCAGCGTGTCGCATCACGAGTGAAGGAACTCGAAGGAACGCCGGAACTTGGGGAGCAATTGAGGCCTTCAAGATTCTGGAAGCTCCGAGTAGGTGACTATCGGGTGATCTATGAAGTTGACACGGCTTCCAGTCGCGTCATCGTCCTGTTCATAGGTCACCGGAGTAGGGTGAATGACGAATTCTCGAGGCTGCTTTAGGCCAACCGACCTCGCCCGGACTGACATCGACGTTGACATCGACGTTGACACTGATTGAACCGGACGGTATAGCTCGAAGGAAAGGGAAGGCCGGAGACCAGCGCCGAGCCTCCTACGACAGCTACCGCGACGGCGACGAAGACGAGCCCTGACTTCTGCAAGGAGACCACCACATCTAGGTCGGAACTGCGGCAATATGCCATGTTACCACGTCCCGCGTCTGCAGGGCCTCCGCACGACCTCTCTCCGCGACGTGCATTTGTTGGGCGTAGGAGGGATGGTGTCATCGGGCAACAAACCCCCATCCGGGGAAGAAAGTCGTTCGGGGCCGGGGCATCCGCCAGGTCGCCACGCTTCCCTTCCCTCACTGCCTCCCGTCTAGAGGGACGTCCGGGCGCCAAAGTGGTGCAACGAGGAGCCGATATTTTTCCGGCAAAGAATCCCCATGCCATGAGCCTTTGCACCACGCTTAAGTCGGGGCCGCCAAACGTGGACGAGCGTGGAGGCGCCCAACAAGTGGGTCAAAGGCCAGAGGTGCCCGAAGTGCGACGGGCGCCGGGGGAAGGTCATAGCGTACAACGTGGTCGAGAGGAGCGGGCCATACGGCACCTACAGGTACCACAGGTTCACGCACAGGGTCGAGCTCAAGGAGAGGAAGGTCATAGCTTCGGGCCCTAAGAAGGGGCTATCCTACTTCGTGAAGAAGAGGAAGTACTGCTACGTCACGTACGACAGGATCCTGGTCGGCGCAGGTCGGACCATCGCTGAAGACGAGACGTAGAGCGTCGTCGCACTCCTCCGGCAAGCTAGCAATCGAGCCAAGTCGGTACCTGCTTGGCAGAAACAGCCTCAGGCGTCAGGCTTTATGTCCCGCCATCCTACTGGTGGGCTATGAGTGCGGTCGTGCAGGAAGACGACAAAGGACGCATCCTACTTCCTGTCGAGATCCGGAGGAGAGTGC
>JASHVT010000142.1 GCA_030039515.1 Nitrososphaerales archaeon | reverse complement strand
GACGCGAAGTCGATCGCTGCCCCCGAAGGCGCGGTGGCCTCCACGCTGGCGTCCGCGGTCGAGTTGGCTGCGAGCGACGCAGCCGTCACGGTCAGCTTGGTACCGGAGGCTGAGCCGTTGGTCGCCTGCGACAGGGCGGTCCCTGACTGGAACGGGAGGACGAGGGAGACCCCGGTCACGTTCGCGCCGGAGGGGTTCGTTATGACTACCTCCACCTTGAACGCCTGCCCCTCTATCGGGGAGGCAGGGACGGTCGTCACGGTCGCGTTGAGAGTCTTGTAGACGCTCACTGAGGGCCCGGGGGTCTGGAGGTCGAAGAGTGTCCCGCCAAAGTAGAAGTCCTCGGCGACGTCGGACGACGACTCGGAGCCTGACACCGAGGTCGTGTTGATCGTGTATGATATCGTCTTCGTCTGGCCCGCCATGATGGCCGAGTACGTGGCAGACCCGGCCGCCGTCCCGGATATCTTGTCGAAGGGGTCGGCCGTCGAGGATATGGTGGCGTTGTACACGCCGAACGGGCCCGCGTTGTCGGCTGTGATGTTGACGCCGGTGTTCATCCCTGGGAAGAGCGCGCTGAGGGCGTATGTCTTGTAAGCGACCAGCCCGGTCGGCAGAGCCAGAGGGCTCGACCATCCCGACAGGACGAATCCTTCGGAGGAGGCGTCGAACGTCGCCGGGGCGACCACGTAGTTCGAGGGCTTCGTGATGTTGTAAGTCATCAGCACGGACTCGTTCACCCCTTCGGCGACCATAGCGTAGGAGAGCTGGTAGGCGTCAGAGCTGCAGGTGAGGTTGGAGTTGCTCGCGGTGCCGCAGCCTAGGCCCTGGGGCAGGACGCCTTCGGCCTCGAAGGACGTCACGTTCTCGTTCCCAGTGTTCGTGACTGTGAAGTTGAGGACCAGCTTCGTGGAGGTGGGAGACGCCGGAGAGATGGTCTCCAGTATCGTGAGCCTCGGGAGGCCCAGGTCGAGGGTGGAACGAGAGAAGTACAACCTTACAGAGTTCGAGGACGTGCTCAGGATCTGGGAGGTGTTCAGGGGGTTCGCGTAACTCACCGAGTAGGACTGGGGCTGGGTGAGTCCGATGAGGCCGCTTGCCACCTGCGTGATGTTCACCGAGGCCGTCCCGCCCTGCGCCGCGAGGCCCGGCTCGGGGACGCCCGCCACCGTGACCGAAGACGCGGAGCGGTTCCCCTCGTTGACCGCGACGACCGTCAGGTTCTCGCTCTGCCCGACGTTGGGCACGAAGTCAGGAGTCGCCTTGACGTACGAGAAGATGTCCGCGTCCTGGACACCGAGAGACAGGGGGACCTGGTTGAGGGTCGACTCGCCCAGGAACGTCTTCCCGCCTGCTGTGAAAGAATAGGATATCGCCGACCCGGGGATAGTGACCTGCTCGGTCGCGTTCCCGACGTACTGGAGCACATAGACGGGGGTCACGGGCGTCGTCGTCCCGTTCCCTATCGAGGTGGGGAACGTGGTGTTGCTGACGAGACGGAAGAGGCCGCTGAAAGGAGCCTGGTTCCACCAGTTGTCCGTGAAGTCGTTTATCGATATCGCGTAGGTCGGAGAGAGGTTGTACAGCGCGTCGGTGACGGTCAAGTCCTCTCCATGGACGAGGTCGGCAGGGGACACCGTCCTGTAGGCGAGCAGCTCCGCAGGCGCCTCGACCACGGTCGCGTTCAGCGAGTAGACCTTCTCGCCCGGCTGTAGCTGGAGCGCGTATGTGCTGGTCATGCTGGCGTTGTCGTCGACCACCACCGCCTTGTCGCTCGACGCCGTCAGCCCGTCCAGAACCTTGATGTCGATGGAGCTAGAGGTGCTCTTGTTCCCGGCCTCGAGGTACGACGGGGAGGACCCGAACAGGCTGAGTATCTGCGGCTCGTCCTTGCCGCTCAGCGCGCCGTTCGATATGGAGCCGACGATGAGCGACCGGTCGAACGTGGACGAGGACTTCACCCCCTCGAGCGTGACCATGGGGGAGCTTGTGGAGTCGAACGCCGACACCGTCAGGGCCGAGGTGAACCCGCCCTCTGTGGTCGGTATCATCGTCAGCAGGGTCTTGGGGACGACGGTTGTGAAGGCCAGGGGGCTGTAGAACGTGAAGTTCTCCACGCCGGGGCCGGTCGAGTTGGAGTACGACACGAACGCCGTCAGGAGATAAGAGTCCAGGGCCAGGGCTGCCGCGGAGGCGTCGGCGAAGGAGTCTGACCCGACCGTCAGGAAGGCGCCCTGCTGTGGCAGGAACGGTACAGGGAGTATGTTGTAGCCGTCGGGGCCGAACGTCTGGAAGTTGGCGAGCCAACTCGTCGTGTCTATCACAGTGACGTTGTACCACGAAAGCCCAGGCGTGGCCTCGAAGGAGGCGAGGCTCGAGGAGGAGTTGATGCCCTGGAAGGTCAGGAACCAGTAGGCGCTGGAGCCGGCGATGTCCACGTTCAGGCTCTCGGAGTACGCCACCTGCGCCCTCACCTGCTGCGCGGGGAAGGCCGCGAGCAAGAGCAGACCGAGCATCGTGAGAGCCACGGCCTTCTCGGAGCGTCTCAAGTGAAACTCTACGAGGCGCGCCGTTCACCCTATAAAACCGTTGAAGTTCTTGCGCGTCGCGGGGTTCCGGGGCCCTACTTTCTCCTCGGGCTGTCTTCCGACGGGTCGTCTACGCCCTTCTCGTCCAGGACGAAGATCGCGTCTCTCTCAGGGTGGTACGGGCTGTCGACCATCCTCGCGATGCGGTTCTTCGCGGCCTTGCGCAGGTAGATCCTGTAGGTGCTGGTGTGGGCCACGACGTGGCCGCCCGTCGGCTTGGTCGGGTCGCCGAAGAACGTGTCCGGCGCGGCCTGCACCTGGTTCGTGAGCACGACTGCGACGTTGTAGATCTCGGCCGTCCTGAGCAGCTGGTGCATGAACCTGTTCAGCCTCTGCTGCCTCTCCGACAGCGTCCCCCTCCCCAGGAACTCCGCCCTGTAGTGCGCCACCGCGCTGTCGAGTATGACGAGCTTCACCTTGTTGGGCTCGATTATCCGCCCGAGCTCCTTGACGATGAGCTCTTGGTGGGCGCTGTTGTAGGCCCTGGCGACCGTGATCCTCGAGAGCACCTTCTCCGGGTCCATCCCCCTCGCCCCTGCGATCTCCGCGATCCTCTCCGGTCTGAACGTCCCTTCGGTGTCCACGTAGACCGCGCCCGCGTCGAGTCCGCCCTCGCCCTTGGGCTGCTGCACCATGGTGCAGAGGGTGTGGCAGATCTGGCTGTTGTGCATGATCGTGGGCAGGTTCCCGCTCACGAAGGCGTGCCCCTCGGGAACCTCGAAGTCGTAGACGAAGTTGTTGTATTCCAACTCGCGCACTTCTCTCACCCTGTCCCAGTTGTACTTCATCGCCGTCTCCACCGTAGCGACCGCGGATTCGAGCGCTTGTATGCGGACCTCCATTTCGTTTCTAGCCGAGCTCTTGAACTGCTCCTCCCGCTCGGACGGGACTCCTCTGTTGAAGTAGTTGTTGAAGCCGCTCTTGGTCAGGCCCATTCTCTTCGCCAGCACGTTGGCTGGGAAGGCCAGAGCGCGGGCGAACCTCCTGAATCCTTCGACTGTCTTGACGTCCGCTGCTTCGAGGTCTTGCTTGTTCTTCTTGAGCAGAGTCGACACGCTGCGGAATAGTCCGACCGCCTGAAGAAGCAGCGCGTCGCTCATCGCGGTGTCGCTGTAGGCCGACCTCGTGAGCGCCTCATACAGAGCCCCTTCCTTTCTGAGCGGCCCCTCCCTCCTGACGTGCCATCGGCTCGATGTGACTGCCGACCTGTACGTCGACCTGAGAAGCGCGCCAATCGGGACGCCGTACTTGCTGTTCCGCGTCCTTATGCCTGGGGCCATCTTGCTCTTGAAGGGCATCTGCCGCACCCTTTCTCTGTCGAATCCGGCTACGTGGAGTCTGTAGTGCGGCCCTGCCATCGTCTTCTTGGTGCTGAACGTCGTCGCTATGCCCAGCCTTGCGAGGAGATAGGACACGCCTTCGATGAGGACCTTGCTGTTCGAAGAAACCTCGATGTCGGTTCCGCTGACTCTGCCGTCTCCCTCGAAGTACCCGGCCAAGAAGTTGCGCACTATCTCGTCGTCTCCGTTGAGAACGTCTTCGGGCACGTACTTCGTGTAGGAGTTGCTCTGTGCCAGCTCCCCCAGGAGAGCTTTCACGGGGTTCCTGAGAAGGACGACGACCGAGTGGCCGTTGGATCTCGAGACCGTCGGTTCGAAACCGAACCTCCGCTTTACGTAGGCAGCCGTCCAGTCTATCAGCTTCCCGTCTTCGTTCGTCAGAGAGAGCGGGTTCCTCGTCCCTTCTGCGACGAAGAGTCCGAGGAAGAACGCGTCGTCGTTGGAGATTCTGCGAGCCCCCGGTACCGCCAGGGACCTTGGCGTCGCGACCATGTCTCCGACTGACAGCTCTCGCGCGGGCGACCACTTCAGACCCTCGCCCGTCAAGACCATCGCCATGTGCTGCCTGGCCAGCCTCAGCTCTCTCCCCCTTTCGGTCCTCACGTCCAGTATCGTCCTGGCGCGCTCTCGATAGAGGTAGGAGGCTCGGGTGGGGTGCGAGTCTAGCCCTATGACGTTGACCTCCTTCAGGGGCACAATGAATCCCTCTTCGAACGGCGTTTCGCCGTGGATCCCTCTGTACTTCTCGTACGTCTGTGCTATGTTCTCGAAGTGGACTGTCGAGTCATTCGTGTAGAAGACCTTGGTGTCTCCCGCAACGCACTTCCCGCTGCCAAATTCCCCAAAAAATTCGGTCATGGCCCATGTCTCGATCCCTCCTCCCAGGAGGTCGTCGAGGTTCTTCGAACCTGTCGAGACCCTCTCTATCGCCTTCCTTTTCGCGAGGAGGTCCGCCGCGTTCATGAAGTCGGGCTCGAGCCTGTTCATCTCGACCAGCTTCTTCCTCGCCTTGTTGTTGAGCTCGACCGCCTTCGAGACGTCGATGTCCACGGCGTCGGAGATGTCCATGGGTCCGGCCGTGGCGAGGTCGAGTATCGTCTCGATGCCTGCATCCTTCAGCTTCTGCTTGGTGGCTGGGCCCACGCCTGGGAGGGTGTCCAGCTCCAGTTCCTCGTCGGGCTTTGCGGTCTCTGGCAAACGGTTCGCCGACTCCGTCTGAAGTAGTTAAGCATGACTTGGGGAGAGGTGATTGAAACTATCAGACTCACGGGGACAGTCTCGTCGTCGTCCTCGGGAAGAGGCTGGCGGAGCGGATGTGCTTCAGTCCCGCTATCCACCGCGTCGTCCTCTCCACGCCGATCCCGAAGCCCGAGTGGGGGGGCATCCCGTACTTCCTGAGCTCGAGGTACCATGAGAACGACTCGGCCGGGAGGTCCTGGCTCCGGATCCTCTCGATGAGCTCGCCGTAGTCGTGTATCCTCTGCCCTCCCGTGGCGAGCTCTCCTATCCCTTCCGGAGCTATCAGGTCGGCGGACTTCGTGACCTTGGGCCTGTCCTCGTATGTCATGTGGTAGAACGACCTAGCCGTGAGGGGATAGTCGGTCAGGAAGAATGGCGAGTCCTGGGTCAGGCTCACCGCCCTCTCCGCCTCGGTGGGGACGTCCTCTCCCCACTCGAACCCCAGTCCCTTCTTCTCGGCGATGCTCCGCGCCTCGTCGTAAGAGATCCTCGGGAGCGGGAGCTCCGGCTGCTTGAGCGTCCGGCCCAAGGTCTTGAGCTCGGCCTGGCGTCTCTCTATCACGCGCTCGACCATCTTCGACAGCAGCCGCTCCTGGACCTTCATGTTCTCGGGCTGCTCGACGAACGCCTGCTCGGCCTCTATCATCCAGAACTCGGTCAAGTGCTTCGGCGTCTTCGACTTCTCGGCCCTGAAGGCGGGCTGGAATATCCACACCCTCTCCAGCGCGGGGAGGGCCGCCTCCTCGTAGAACTGGGCGCTCTGGCTCAGGTGCGCCTCCTTCCCAAAGTAGTCGAGCGTGAAGAGGGTCGATCCCCCCTCGACGGCAGCCTGGACGAAGCTCGGCGCGCTGATGAGCTGGAAGCCGTTCTCCCGGAAGTAGTCGAACGCCGCGCCTATCACCTCCGTCCTGATCTTCATCGCGGCTATCGCCTTCGGACCCCTGATGCTCAGGTGCCTCTTGTCGAAGAGGTACGAGCCCGACTTCGCCGCCGTCCTCGTTATGGGCCAGCTCTCCGCCTTCGCGACCACAGTGAACTCGGAGACTGAGACCTCCCTTCCGCCAGGGGCCCTCTTGTCTTCCTTGACAGTCCCCCTGGCGACTATGGCGGACTCCTTCGTGGCGCCCTTCGCGGCGTCGAACCCCTCGTCTCCGAGCGCCCCCTTCTTCACAGAGAGCTGTACGTACCCTGTCCCGTCTCTGACGATCGTGAAGACCATGCCGCCCACGCTGTGCCTCCGCGCCACCCAGCCCCTGACCTCGACGCGCTCGCCGGACCTGCCCGAGGTGATGTCTGCTGCGGAGGAGGGCTTGAAGGGCTGGCTCAAGGCCGAGGGCTTCCGCCTGAGGCGCTAAAAGTCTGACGAGGGGCGTAGCCATCGGCGTCGTGCCTGTGCCCCGAACAAGAGGCGAGCGTCTCGGCGATGGCAGCCTTCGCGTCCATGCCGTTCGCCATCGCCCCGAGCGCCTCCGCGCGTTCCTTGAAGGAGCCCCTCGTCAGCTCCTCTAGGGACTCCCTCAGCATACGCGGGTCGAGCCGGGACTGCTCGAGCGTCATGGAGACGCCGAGCCTCGAGGCCTTGTCCGCGTTCCCCTCCTGCTCCGGCTGCTTGAGTATCGGGATGAGCAGGGAAGGCTTCGAGGAGAGTATCGCCTGGGATATGGTCGCGTGGCCTGCCCTCGATACTACGGCGTCGCAGCTTGCGAAGTATCGTCCGGGGACCTCGCACCAGCCGTAGAACCATCCGCCGGGTATCCGGACGGCCGCATGGTTGGAGTCCGGGCTGCCTCCGGTCACCGCGAACTCGTACTCGTCCTCCAAGGCCTTGGCGCAGGCCAGGGCGGCCCTGACGAGCCCCGCCCTCGTGGAGGGAGGGCCCGATATCGGCCAGAACACCTTCGTCTTCGCGGAGCTCGCGAACTCGACGCTCGCCTCGTCGGGGGGCCCCTCTTCCCTCGGCGAGAGGAACCCGACGTACCTGGTCTTCCCCACCCTGCTCCCCCAGAGGTTCCTCTCGCTGATGGTGTACGGCGGCGGGAGGTCAGGGAGCAGGATCTCATCGCTCATGCCCCAGAGCTGCCCCATCACCGCCGAGACCCCCGTCCCCAGGACTTTGGAGCGCATCCTCTCGGCTCCGTGAGGGGCGACCAGGTTGAGCTGGTTCAGGACGGTGAAGGTGGGAAGGCCGAGAAGCTTGCCGGCCGCGACTGTGGCCAGGGACGAGTCGCTCAGGGCTGCATCGGGCCCGAACCGGATCATGTTCCCCGCCTCCAGCCTGACCTGACTGGCGGCCCGGGACAGGATCGGCAGGCCGTCCAGCACCGTCTGCCGTAGGGCGAATTCACCTGACTCGGAATACCTCACGTCCGCGAGGGGGAGCGGGTTGCACTCGAACCCCTTGCTCCGTATCAGCGACACCACTTCGCCCGACGAGGAGAAGCGGACCTCCGTGCCTCTTGACCTTAGCTCCCCGGCGACTTCGAGCATCCTGGACGCGTGGCCGAGGCCTGAGCCGAAGCATCCGATGTATACCTTCAACCTTGGGACTCTCGCAGCTGGACTCTGTGCACCGTCCCTTTCGGACGGGACTCGGCGAACACGTCGGCCTGGAAGGTCTGGACCGACACCCCTTCGTCGAGCCACGCGTCAGGGGTGAGGCCCGCCTTCATGCACGCCTGGGAGAGGAACTCCGCCGGACCCATCTTGAACTCGGTTGCGACCTGGGGTAGGAGCAGGCCGCTGGTGAACGAGTTGGAGACGATCAGCCCGTCGCTGCCGACGCGCACCTGCGAAGGGTAGTCCTTCCTTTTCACCGCCTTCATGGCGCGGGGGAGGGTCAGGACGCTCACCTCTACGAGTACATCGCCGAGCTCCGCCCCGGTCACAGGCTCGAAGCGGGGGTCCTCGGTCGCTGCCATCACGGCCGCCTCGGCTATGGCTTCGGAGAGCTCCTTCACCGGGTAAGGGAACCCGATGCACCCTCTGAGCCTCTCCCCTGAGGAGGCGGCCGAGTTGAGGGTCACGAAGACGCCCCTCTTCTGGCTGAAGACAGAAGGGAGCCTCTTCAGTCGCGGCTCAGGTCCCTGCTTCAGCCTGGCCTCCAGCGCCTCTCTCGCGAGCCTTACCGCCGCCTCGCCTTCGTCTGACGACAGTCCCATCGGATCTCTGCCGCAGGCGCCTCTCCAACGACCTTAACTTTTTCCAGTGGCCTCCCTTCCAATAGACCTTGCCGCAGTCTCTGCACCTGTAGAACGTCCTGTGCCTCTTGGCTATCGGCCCCGGCACAGAGCCGAGCACGCCGGCGCGCCCGACAGGCTCGAGCTCGCCGTTGCATAGAGAGCACCTTGGGCCTCCTCCGATGTCCTCGTGGCCCATCCTCCTGAGGGCATTCCCGATCGAGTCCATCCTCGAACCTTCCGTCCGTCCTGCGAGCAGGACCACGGGGAGTCCTGATTTCTGCGCCCTCTCCGCGAGCCGCGCGTCCGCCGTCAGCATGACCCTCCTCTCCTTCTTCGCGAGGGACACCAGTTCCGAGTCGTCTCCTTCCTTGAAGTAGGCCGTGTCGTATCCGAAGGCCCTCAGCTTCCTCGCGGTCGACCCGAGCATCGCGTCGGCCACGAACTTGACCTGCATCCCCTGCCTCGTCGTCGGACCGGGGCCCGCTATCTGGTCGTCTCGGCCGTCTTCATCGCCTCGTACAGCCGCGCCGCCGGAGGAGACTTCTCGAAGTGTTCCCTGATCGGGGCGACTATGCTGTCCAGCGCGTCTCCGACGCCTCTCTTCAGGTCGGCCGGGTGCAGGCTGCCGGAAGTGAACGCCCTCTCGAGCTCCTCGTGGGAGTGGAAGGTGACGTTCCCTCCATACTTCTCCGGGCGCTCGACGGTCAGCGACCTTTGCTTTCTGAATATGATGTATCTGGAGTACTCGATGAGGGGGTTCCCGGCGGCCACCTTCGGAGGGCAGTAGGCCGACCCGAGCTTCCTCATGATCGCCTCCCGGGAGTCGTGGACGAAGATCGACGTCTCTGGCTTGCTCTTGCTCATCTTGCTCGCGATCTCGGAGTCGACGCCTGCGTTCTCGTCGAAGCCCTCTGCCTCCTTCTTCCCTTGGAGCCCCATGAGCATGTGGTGGTGGACGGCGACTGGCCTTTTCCACTCCAGCTTCTCGGCTATCTCCCTGGCGAGCACGTTCGCCCGGCGCTGGTCGAGTCCGAGCTGGCATATGTCCACGTCCAGCCAGAAGATGTCCGCTACCTGCATCATGGGATAGAAGAGCTGGGCGGTCTGGACGAGGTCCTTTCCCGTCCTCCCCATGATGGTGATCGCTCTCTGGGTCCTCGACAAGGTGGTGTTCTGCGCGACAGTGACCACCTTCTTCCAATAGTCCTCGCTCTTCACCGCCTCGCTCGTCCAGGCGATCTCGACCTTGGTCATGTCTACGCCCGCCGCGCGCCACACCTCCACGAAGTACTCCCCAGCTGTGTGTATCCTCTCTAAGTCGCCGCCCATCTTGTTGTTGACCCAGGCGAACCAGTCGGCTATGAGCAGCTTCATCCTCACGCCCGCCTTGTGGAGGTCGTCGATCAGGATGGGGCGGAGGACCCCGAACGGGATGTGCGCGAGGCCGCTCGGCTCGAAGCCGTCGTACGCTTTCGGGTGCTGGTTTGCTTCCAGGAGCGCCCTGAGCTCGTCCTCGGTTATGATCTCCTCGCCGACCTGCTTCAGCAGGCTCATCCTTGTTTCAACGTCTGAGTTAGGCGGCATGCGTCTCCCGCTTCGCTCACCGGCTAGCGTCTTTAACCTTCGTGAGATGCTATGCTGTCACGGTGGGACTAGGGGCATCCGTCCCTTCTGGCGCGCCTGGCTTCTGCAGCGCCCTGGCGGCTGCGGCGACTGCGAGGCCGAAGATCAAGATGGCCAGAGCTTGGTGCAGCGTGACGACCGCAGCCGAGAGGTTTGTGTTCACCACGACCCCACCGACCCCTATCTCTACGAAGATCAGCGCCGTGGATGCGTAGACGAGCGTCCGCTCGCGCGGCTTCGGCTTGGCCCTGGAGAACATCACCGTAGTGAGGATGAGGAAGAGCGCGGAAAGAGAGGCGAGGATCCTGTGGGAGTACTCGACTATGGGGCCAAGGACAAGCGGAGGGAAGAGGTGGCCGTTGCAGAGGGGCCAGTCCTGCTGCAGGACGTTGACTCCGCAGTCTCCCCCGAATGGCCCCGCGGTCACGGCTGCGCCCACGACCAGGAGAGCGAAGAGCAGACAGACGCTGACGACGAGCAAGGCGTTCCTTCCGTTCACGATGGGACGGCCGGGCTTCGGAGTAGAGGCGTTTTACGCTTTCTTGACTATCGCGTCCAGCTTCGACTTCAGCACCGTGGCGGGGACCGCCCCTACGAGCATGTCCTCGACCTTCCCCTTCGAG
>JASHVT010000141.1 GCA_030039515.1 Nitrososphaerales archaeon | reverse complement strand
TACACCGCCCTGGATGCAGACCATGCATGGCCGGTCCCTTCGACCATACCGATTGAACAGGCAGGTGCTCTGCTTATCGACGGAGGAACTGCACTACGAGGGCTTGACAGTTTGGCCCTCCAGCGGGACGAGAAGCTGATGGTCTTTGGTGCGAGCGGCGGCTTGGGACACTTGGCGGTACAACTTGGCAAGCGACTCGGAGCTCAAGTGTTTGCAATTGCCTCCGGCGAAGACGGTGTAACCCTCGCCCGAAGGCTAGGCGCTGACGCCGCTGTGGATGGACGCAAGGGAGACGCAATTGCTTCCGTCCACGATTTTGCCCCAAATGGTTTCGATGCGGCCCTGGTCACGATTGCCGGCGAAGCCCCCGAGAAGGCGCTCACGACCATGCGTGAGGGTGGACGGGTCGCGTATCCCTGGGTCAATCAGCGTCCCCCTCCCAAAGTCCCGCCGAACGTTCGGCTGCTAGGCTACAATGGGAGCCTGGACCCGGCCCTAGTGGCCAAGCTCAACAAATTGGTCGAGTCAGGACCGTTTGAGGTGCATCTCGGCGGAACCTTCACCCTCGATCAAGCGGCGCAGGCTTACCAAGCCGTACGCTCACATCACTTGGGCAGGTTGGCTCTGTTGCCTGGGTAGGGTCTTCAACATCCGACCGAGCATCTAATTTAGTGTGGGACCGAGGTCTGTCGAAGTTGGTGGGGGCTGGTGAGACTTGAACACTCCCTTCCCGAGCTCATCCTGAGTCGACTGCGGGGAATGATAGCGGTCGATCCCGACTGAAAGGACTTGACGAAGGGTTCGAACCCTGGCGGGATTCGAGTACCTTCCGGCCCATGCATAATACCTTTAGAATGAACTCCTTCCGGGCAGAAGGAGGACAATTCTACCTGATTGGACCCAGCCTCCCGGGAGATCCTCCCGTTTAGCACTGTTGGTTCATTGGTACACTCCCGATGGACTAAAATCTGAGTGAATTACTCGCGAATTTCGTGTAATGGAAGCGGTCAAAGGGTCGATTGTTGACGAATGGAAAGAACTCCCTCTGGGTGCCCGCGCCTCCCTTGAGCAGCAATGGAAGGGCCTGGCCGATGGTGGACTACCATGTGGATCGGCAATCATTGGGGCCGATGGGAGCGTCGTGGCCGCCGGGAGGAATCATGCTTACGTCGCCGCAGGCAAGATTGAGACTAGAGCGCAGCTTCCTCTCCAGGACAGCCGTCTCGCGCACGCGGAACTCAACGCCTTGGCGCTGATTCCTACTGCAGCGGACCATGCGCTGTTGACGCTATGGAGCACGCAGCACCCATGCTTGATGTGCGCCAGTGCGGTCCGCTTCACCGGCATTGGGAGAGTCAATTTCATCGCAGACGACCCGTCGGACCACTCGGCGACTGGAGCAATTGAGGCGACTCGTGGAGGTGTACCGTACGATGCGCTTGGGAGTCCACTTTGGTGGACTGCTAGCAACCTGCTGTTCCTTTACAACTCGGCCGTCCAACGAGGGGAAGAAGCGCGCAATCTGAAGTCGAATCTGCCGCGTTATCCAAGGTTGGTCCTTCTGACTCTCAAGTTGGCCAAAACCGATGCTCTTGGTCCGCTGGCAAGGTCATCCACTCCTTTGGCGGGCGCCCTCGAAAAGCATGAATCGGCGATACGGGAAGCCTCCAAGGACTTCGTGAAGAAGGGAGTCAGCCTCGAGAGCCGCGCATGAGGCTCACGTCAGAGTCGAGTCCTTAGCGACCTGAAGCCTTGAATTTCGAGCCCACTTCCAGCACCAGAAACGCTTCGAATCCCTTCCGGCCCACTTTTCAAAATGAGTTCTGTTCGGGAACGCTAAACCTTTGCCAGCATCTCGAGAAGTGTTCGGTTCTTTGAGAGCACACCTTCTGCCAAACTCCGAAACTCATCGTCAGGTATCTGCTTCACTGGTTCAGGCTTCTGTGCCATTCCTATCTTTCTCCCTTCAACTCCGATAAATGCCTTGCGACCCAGTCTTCAACGTCAGTTTCAGGGATCTTGCCTGCGGCAATGCCCAGGAGGAGTCGGTAAGCATCATTCGCCTCCACGTTCAACTCGTAGCCATTCGCTTGGAGAAAAGCTTCCGCCAGGGCAAATCCCGTTCGTTTGTTGCCATTGAGAAATGGGTGAGTGACGATGACATTGTAGAGTAAGAGGGCGGCTTTCTTCACTATTCTCTTCTTCCAAGGCAATCTCTCCCCGATGTCCTTGACAGCGTCCAAGATGTAGTCTAGACTCGACTTGCTAAGGTATCCATGCTCTCCTCCAGTCGCCCTTATGGTCATGTCGTAGAGTTCCGAAAGCTCTTGCGCTGACGGATACCTAATCTCGTCACCCAACTTGCCGCGCACCCACCTTATGCTTGCAGGTGCTTTAACGACCTTCCTTCAGTGACGAACGCCCATCGGGGGCCCCACATACGACTGACCTCCGACAAAACCTTCATGTCATCCGCTCTGATGCAGGTCGACAGACTACCCCGGAGGTGGTTGAATCCGGGCCCAACGTTCAAAAATCCTGCGACCGCACATATGCCTCCTTCCTTCACCCCTGTCACTGTTTACCTGACTACGCTTGCCTGTCTGACTGCTCACGCGCGCCGGGCGGGGCGTCCAGCGCGATAGTCAGCCTCGAGCGCGACGGCAAATCGGGCCCAGGTCCTCCTGACCTGCTCGCGGAGTTCTTCGCGGGTCGGAAACTCCGGAGTGACCCAGCGTTCGGTGACTAAAAGCTGAAGTCGCGTCCGCGCGCGGCCGACGGCGCTGACCCGGTAGTCCACGGCCTGCCGGTCGGCCTCGTCAATCTGGTCGAGGTGCCAGGAGCGCGGGGGGTTGAGTCGAACCAGGTCGACCGCGACTCTGGGATCGCGACCGGACCCTCGGGAAACGCGAATACGGAGCACGCGGTGGGGCGAGATCCGAATCACACGGAAACTCGGGCGGGGACGCTTGTTCGAGAATCGTCCGTCGTCGCTCCGGTAGTCCGTGCACCAATCATACACGTAGCGCGACGGGGCGCGAATCACTAGGGAGACTCGCACCGTAGTGGTCCCGTAGAGCCGGTGTCCCTTATCGGGCACGGCATCTGCTCGTAACTCGGGAATGTATATCTGTTCTTGGTTGCTTTCGAGCAAGCTTGAATCGCTCCCCAAAACAGGATTCTCGCGCCGATAGGTGGCTACATTGCAAGAGTGGCCGGCTTGGGGGGTGGCGTCATATGTCGCCGGTTCTTCGCATGGAGAGGTGGCCGCTAGAGAAGTGACCAAGCTGCGCGACAGAAGTCATGAGCTCTCTCGAACCAATACGATTATCACAGAGCTTGCGATTACAGCGACGACCGTGCCAATCAGCGCATCATTGATGCCCGGTGGGAGGTAGGCGTAGACCTCGGCGAGGGTTTCCGCAGTCACGCTCCAGACTATTGTCACAAGATTGATTGCGATTATGAACATCCTGGCCCACGGCTCTCGCCGGTAGATTGCGTATCCACCTGCGAGTCCGGTCAGACCGACTACGAGGTGAACAAGCCCAATCGCTGTCCCGACTGGATAGGTTCCGCCGCTTGCGAACGCAGCCCCTCCGAGAGTGACGAGGGCGCCGACGAAGAACTGGAGGGCGGTTACCAGTCTCTGACGTCTCTGGAGCGCACTCTGGCCCCCGTCTCTGTAGGACGACCTACCTTCGACGGCTAGCAGAAGCCAGCCTACAATCAGAAAGGGAATCATCGTCTCGTGTAGCTCGCGGGCCTGTCCATGGACGACAGAGGAGAGGAGTCCTTCGACGATGCCGATGGTCGCGAGGAGGAAGGCGCCGGTGTAGACATAGAGCCGGGAAAGCGTGGCCGCGAGGAGGAGTACTAGTCCTATCACTACTTCGAACTCGCCTATCGACTGCGACGGCGGGGAGAAGGCGAGCGGGCCGAGTTTCGCGCCAAGGTTCAGAGCGCATGAGAGGAGGAAGAGGGCCGCTAGGACCGCGGCCGTGACCCGCAGTCCCTCGCGCGTGAGGGCCTGAGTTGACTCGCGCGCCATCCTTGGAAAAGAGGCGCCTCGTCTGCCGGTATAAGCTAGGATGACATGTGTTACGTAACTTAGTTACCCGAGGCGGTGCTGGCGCCTTCAGGGTGACTCTCAAAGTCGAGTTTGGCGTCGATCTTCCTTTGTAGCTCTTGGTACGCTTTGTAGCGTTCGGTCCACTTCGAGAGTACCATCCACTGTCTGACCCCTACGGCGAGGAAGACGATTGCGACGGCTATGGTGAAGTAGCCCACGAGTCGGAAATTGCTTGGGGCGCCAGTTAAGAGAGGCGCGGCATGCCAGGCGATTGGAATGCCCGCCACGATGACAGCTATCGCGATGAGGGCCAGCTTCTTAGCCCTGTCTACTTGCTTGACGAGCTCGTCAGCGATGCGGAGGATGTTCTCAGAGAGGACCTCGTCGGCGGTCTTCGAGTCCTCTGCGGAGGTCAAGTGCTAGCGAACGCCTCCTCACGGCTTTTAAGGACAATAGAAACTGAGTTACCTCTCACACTCAAGTCTTCTCCTCCCCTTCACCCCTCGGGAAGAGGAGCTCGTAGGGCTCGAGTATCTGCCGAGCGAGGTCCTTCCCCATGGGCGAGACCCTGTACTTGATGATCTTCTTGGCACCCCATGTCTCCTCCGTCCGGAGGATTAGGCCCTTCACGACCATCTCGTCGATGATGGCCTTGTGCTTGACGTTGTTGAGACCGCAGTAGCTCATCAGTCTGGACTGGTTGAGCTCCCCGTGTTCCGCGAGCTTGAGGATGATGTCCTTCCTAATGTATATCCTGTCACGGTGCTCGTGGACCAAGCGACCCGACTCCTGCGGCGACAATCAATAACCATTCGCAAGCCTCGAAGCGAGGGCTCGCTTGGCACAGCAGGGTTGGAAGTTGGTCCCACTGACGCGGGGGGCAGATAGGCTTGAGGAAGGTCGTTGGGCTAGTTGTGCTTCAATCTGTTCGGAGCTCCCGAAGTGAGCCCACTCCTTCCCTCGCCACGAACGCGAGGATTACGGCGGTAGCAACATAGTCCGCCCACCAGAGGCCGAAGAAATACTCTGCGAGCAGGCCCGCCAGCAACGCTAGTGACGTGAAGAAGCAGGTCGCCGACTCCACGGCGTCGATTGACAGTGGGAGGCACTTCGTCTCCTTACCTATCTTCCGCTTCTCAAGCCACACCAGGGGCATGATGGCGACCGCCCCGACAGCGATGGCAACACCCACTAGCGACCCCCCAGGCCTCGCGCCCGAAGCGAAGGAGTAGACCGTCCCCAGACCGACTGCGGGGATGAGCGCAAAGAGTAGGAGCGTCGTCGCGAGGGCGGTTCGCCGCCCCCGCCCTGAGGAGCCCGTCACGTCTCCCCTGAGGTGGCTGAACACGGCGAAAGCCGAAAGCAGTTCGACTACGCTGTCCCCTCCGAACGCGAGAAGGGCGAAGCTCCCTGAAACGATGCCCGCGCCAATCGATCCCACGACCTCGACCACCATCCAGAGCGAGCTGATGTATTCGATCGAGATGGCCCGACTGATTCTACCCATCCTCCAAGCGACGTGGGTGGGAGGACAGCAGCAGCCGACGCAGTTCGAACAGGCGGCGGAAGCGGAACACTCCTCGCATGAAGTCTCCGCGCAGCCGCAGGACTCGCACGCAGCACTCGCCATATATCCTGACTCCTACCTAATGTGACGACGTCAGCGGACTCTGGCGACTACGGCCTGTAGCTCCGTGAGCGAGTCATCAAGCGGCTCCTTCAGCCTTGCCCTCTCCACGCAGTCCGCTGTCAAGTCGTCCACTACCACTTGGATTGCGCCGTCCAGCGCCGCCCTTACTGCCGAGAGCTGATGCACTATCTCGGAGTATGGGCGACCTTCGTCGAGCATTTCGGCGATCGCGTGAACATGTCCATGAATCCTCTTGACGCGCTGCGCAACCTGCTTTCTCTTGTGCAAAGACATGCCATCCCCTGGGAGGGGATTACGTAAATACCTATCCCCGATGCGCTGGTGGACGGTGTGCCCCATGGGAACGATGAACATCTCAATCCCAAACGAGCTTCTCGCTAGCGTAGACGCGGTCGTGTCTGAGGGTCGCCATTCGAGTAGGTCGTAGTTTACCCGCGACGCCTTGAGGGAATTTCTAGAGCGACTCCAGGCTAGTTGAAGCATAGCTGGACAACAGCCAACCAACGCACCCGTCTACCACGCGGTCCAGCCGCCATCCACAAAAATGGTCTGCCCGGTCACGTAGTCGGACGCCCTAGAGGAAAGGTATACCACCGCGCCCTTTAGGTCCTGGGGGTCTCCCACTCTTCCCAGCGGTGTCTGGTCCCGGAGGTACTCCATGCTGCCTGCGTCGCTGAATATAGAAGCGGTCATTTCGCTAGGGAAGAACCCGGGTGCTATCGCATTCACATTGATCTTCAGCGGCGCCCACTCCACCGCGAGGTCTCTTGTCAGGTTGATCACCGCGCCCTTCGAAGCATAGTAGGGCGATGCAGGGAAGACGTCTCCAACCGCGCCGTAGATGGACGCCACGTTGACGATCTTGCCTCCTCGCCCGGCCATCTTCTTCGCAGCCGTTCTCGCGGTCAAGAACACGCCAGTCAGGTTCACAGACAGGACCCTGTTCCAGTCTTCAAGCGGCATGTCAGTAGCTGGCGCGATCGAAGCCACACCGGCGTTGTTGACCAGAATGTCCACCTTGCCGAAGCGATCGGTTGCGTCGTCAAGCAAGGAGACCACTTCTCTTTCGTTCGACACGTCGCAACGGAAGGGTCGCGCACTCACCCCGATTTTCTCCAACCTGGACGCCACCTCTTCGAGCCTGTCCTGCCGCCGAGCGGCGACCTCGACGTCTGCCCCAGCCTCGGCAAGCGCTTCGGCGAAGATTACCCCCAGTCCGCTCGACGCTCCAGTCACGATGGCCGTCTTCCCCTTCAGATCGAAGAGCTCTGTCACTCTCATCTCGCTCATCTCACCACTAGCACGGAGGAACTCGCACCGGCCAGAACGCCGGCAGCGACACTTCCGAGCATCATCTTACTGTATCCCGTTACGCCTTTGGTCCCCATGACAATGAGGTCCGAGTCCATGCTCTCAGCAAACTCGATAATCGCTCTGACCACCGAGACACCAGTGGTGATCGACTGCTTTGTGAAACTCACGCCCGATTGGTTCGCGACAACATCCAGCTCCTCGAGAGCAGATGCGGACTTCCTCGTGAGGTCGCCCACAAGAGCGGAGACGGTCGACTCTGAGAGGTTCGCCGGTACGAGGAGGACCGTCACAAAAGTGAGCCGAGCCTGAGTTGCCCGAGCGAGCGCCAGGGCGAACCTGGCTGCTGCCTTTGAACCAGGCGATCCGTCGTAGGCGACTAGGATTGACTTCGGAAGCGAGTCAGGTTCTCTCGACTTGGCCATATGACCTCACACTCTTGGCGGAAGAGCTCTTGGTATTTACACATCGGGACGATTCCCACTTATGGGAACCACGGCCGAAACTTGCTAGCGCTTCTTGGCCCCTAGCGGGAGTCTTAGAACGCTATCTTCGACCCTGACGCGGAAATCCACGACCGAAGCCCCATCCGTCCTGACCATCAGGGGGTTGAGATCCAGTTCTGTGACCGCCTGATGGTCCTCCGCTAGGGCGGACACCCTCAGGATGACCTCTTCCACACTTCGGGCGTCGTACTTCGGACCGCCTCGGTATCCTTCGAGGAGAGGGAAGGTCCTGAGCCCGCGCACCATCTGGTTAGCATCTCTCGGGGTGATAGGGGATAGCCTGAACGCGACATCCTTCAGAAGTTCAACCAATGTCCCGCCGGCGCCGCAGGCGACCAGAGGACCGAATATCGGGTCGTTCGTGAGCCCCACGAACATCTCCACCCCCTTGCTCACCATGGGCTGCAGGAGAAACGACGGACTGGCGAAGCCCTGCTTCGAAAGTCTGGTCAGCATGTCCCTCGCCGCCATCCCCACCTGCTCAGGCGAGAGGTCAAGAACAACTGCGCCCGCGTCGCTCTTGTGGACCAGCCCCTCCGCAACTCCCTTCAAAACCAGCTTTCCGCCGATTTCGGCCGCAGCCCGGACCACTTCGTCAAGGGAGTTCGCGCGCACGGTCTTGACAACCGGAATTCCGTAACATCTCAGCAGTTCCTCGGTCTCGTCTGGGGTAAGCCAACCTGCTCCTCTCGAGAGCGATCCTGAGATCAGCTTGGCGGCCCTCTCGCGCTGTATACCCTCTAGCTCGATGGGTTCCTCGACGGGACGGGAAAGCCACTCTCCATAGCTGACCGCCTTTGCGAGCGCTCCTATCGCGCCCTCCGGGAAGGGGTAGGATGGTATCTCGGCATCGTTGGCAGAAAGAATCTCCGAGATGCCGTGATATGCCATGAAGGTCGCCAATACAGGGATCCTGCGGTTGAGCGCCTTCGTCGCCTCCAGGATCTTCTTCGCCACATCCTCAGAGTTGACAGACACTGGAGGGACGAAGAGCGCGACTATCGCGTCGATCTGGGGGTCATTCGAGACAGCTTCGATGGCCCTCGAATAGTCGGCTGCAGTTGCGGAGGCTATCATGTCCACGGGATTCCTGACCCCCGCGTAGGGGCTCAGGAAACTTCTCAACCTGTCCTGGGTCTGGAGGTCGAGCTCTGGGACCTGAAGTCCCTGGCCCTCCGCCGCGTCTGCAGCGAGAATGCCTGCCCCGCCGGCATTGGTTACTATCGCTATCCTTCGCCCTCGTGGGACCGGCTGGCTCACCAAGAGCGATGCGACGTCGAACATTTCTCCCAGCGTGTCTACCCTGATCACGCCGGCCTGCCTGAACAGCTCGTCCACCGTGACGTCGGAAGCAGCCAGCATGGCGCCGGTGTGCGACTGTGTTGCCCTGAATCCCGCTGGTGACCGCCCGCTCTTGACGGCGATTATGGGCTTCTTCCTAGATGCGCTCCTTGCAACCCTACTGAACTTCCTCGGGTTTCCAAACGCTTCGAGATAGAGGAGGATGAGCCTCGTCCTTTCGTCACTCTCCCAGTACTGAATCAGGTCGTTCCCCGAGATGTCGGCCTTGTTCCCCACGGAGACGAACGTTGACATGCCTAGCCCAAGGCGGTTGGCGTGGTCAATGACCGTTATCCCCAGCGCGCCCGATTGCGACATGAACCCTATCCGCCCTTCCGCAGGCTTCTGGGATGAGAACTGTCCGTTGAGGCGGACCAGCGGGTCTGTGTTCACAATCCCCATGCAGTTCGGCCCTATCAGCCTCATTCCTGACTCGCGGCAGGTCTCAACAAGCCGTTGCTGGAGGGCTGCTCCGTGCTCGCCTATCTCAGCGAAGCCTGACGAGATGACGGTCAAGGCCTTCACTCCTTTGCGGGCGCATTCGTCTGCCACTTCCAGCACAACTGACGCTGGAACGACGATGATTGCCTGGTCCACTGGACCCTGACAGTCGAGCACGCTTCTGTAGGCCGGGAAGCCTTGGACGACCGACACCTTGGGGTTGACCGCGTAGAGCGACCCCTTGTACTCGCCATCGACTATGTTCTTGAAGAGCATCCCGCCAATCGTCCGAGGGTCGTGCGACGCACCTATGACGGCCAGCCCTTGTGGGCGGAGGAACTTCTCCAGCGCAGCAATAGCGGCGTTCGCCTCACGGCGGTCGAACGCAGCCAGAGTTTGCTGCCTCACCGACGTCGGGAAGGTCACACGTATGGCTTTGGGCTCAGCCTTGATGGACGCCGGAAACCCGAGGTCGCGAAACACTCTGAGCATCTCATCGTTCTCGGGGCTCACAACCGCTTCAAAGGCCACAACCCCCTCGGAATTCGCGGATTCCGCCAGCTCACCCAGAAGTATCGTCCCTAGGCCGCGCCCTCGGAATTCATCATTCACCACCACCCATACCTCGGCGGTGTCGTCCTCTCTCTTGTGGTAGGTTGCGAGGCCTATGACTCTCCCTTCCCTTTCGGCCAGCAGGACGTGATTTTCATCAGACGGCGCGAGCCGTCGGAGAGCTTCTCCCCTGTCGGTTTCTCCCGCAAAGCTGGGATAGAACGTATGATCCGACAGGGCGCGGACGAATGATTCAATGAGCGAGCCATCTTCCGCCCGCCCTCCTCTCACCCGGACGAGCGAGCCATCTTCTAGAACCACGTCCGCTCCTGACTCGCCGGGGCCGCGCGACAAGCTCGACGTCACAGGACTTGCTCTTGGTTTGTGATTAAAAGCAGATGGGTCCTCGGCCTAGGAGGGGCTGAAGCTCAGATGGCTCTAAGTCACTTACTGGAGCGAACTCCGTCTCTTGGGAGACGCTGCCTCATCTCCCGTTCGCAGACCTACCTAGGCACCATATTGGGGCTTATAGACCAACCCCCGCATCCAAGATTCTATGTCCTTCGGACGGTCGACCCTGGCAAGGTTTCGGTCGAAGACGAGAGTCGCAACGCTTATGGCCGTCCGCACTTCTGTTTCTAGGACGTTGCTTTGCGCGGGGAACAACATCCCCATCCCGAGTTGTTCCTCCGTCATTTGGTCTGCCGTTGCCTTTGCCGCCTCGATGAACATCTCGTCGGTCACGCGCTTTGCGCTGGTTGCGTATATCGCGAAGCCGACAGCCGGGTAGATGTAGAAGTTGTTGGCCTGTCCCGGCAGGAATGTCTTCCCCCCATACTGCACCGGTGGAAACTGGACTCCGGCCGCGTAAAGCGCCTTGCCCGAAGACCATCCGTATGCCTGTTCAGGCGTACACTCGGCCTTCTCCGTCGGGTTGGAGAGGGCGAAGATCACGGGCCTCTCCGCGTTCTTGGACATGGCCTCGATGACACCCTGGGTGAAGGCCCCTCCAATCGTGCTCACGCCGATCAGTATCGTGGGCCTGATGGAAGTGACAGATTCGACCAGATTGCGAGACGGGGCGTGCGCGTGGGCGTAGGGCTTCTGCTCCGGTATCAGGTCTGTGCGGGTGCTCTCCAGCAGCCCGTTGATGTCGAAGAGCCAGATGCGGTCATGAGCCTGGGAATCGGTAAGGCCCTCGAGCTTCATCGCAGACGCGACCATGTCGGCGATTCCTATGCCTGCCGAACCTGCTCCAAGAAAGAGCACGCGCTGGTCTCTGAGGCTCTGGCCTGAGATGCGCATGGCGTTGTGCAATCCGACGACCACAACGCTGCCCGTCCCCTGGATGTCGTCGTTGAAGCAGCTGACCTTGTCGCGGTATCGGGCGAGGTAGTGGAAGGCGTCGACCCCCCGCCAGTCCTCGAAGTGGATGCAGCAGAGTGGGAACTGATCCTGAACCGCCTGGACGAACTCGTCCACGAACGGGTCCACGACGTCCCAGTTCGGTCTGGGTTGGCGGAGACCCAGGTACAGCGGGTCGTTGAGCAGCTCGCGGTTGTTCGTCCCAAAATCGACAAAGGCGGGAAGGAGTCCCTTTGGTGGCACTCCCGCACAGGCCGTGTAGAGCTGCAGCTTCCCGATGGGGATGCCCATCCCGTTCGCGCCAAGGTCACCGAGGCCGAGTATCCGCCCTCCTGACGTCGCGCAGACCACACGCACATCCTTCTGAGGCCAGTTCGACAACACCTGTCTGACCTTCCCCTTGTCTCTAAGCGAGACGTACAACCCGCGAGGCCTGCGATATATGTGGCTGAACTTCAGGCACGCTTCTGCGACCGTGGGGTCGTAGAGTATCGGGAGAAAGTACGCCGGGTTGGACATGACCACGTGGTAGAAGAGCGTCTCGTTCGAGTCGAGGAGCTGGATGAGGTAGATGTAGCGCTCAAGGTCTGTGGGCTTTTGTCCTAGTTGCTGAAGGGCTCTCTGGTGTTGGAGGTCGATGGTCTCAACGGAGGGCGGGAGAAGGCCTTCGAGACCCAAAGAGGCGCGCTCGCTTAGACTGAAGGCCGTGCCCTTGTTCATCGCCGCCGATTCTAGGAGATCACGACCGCGGAGCCGACCGCTCACGACTCCATGTTCGGCCGTTCTAACTATTAAGTGATAAGGGTGGATTGAAGGATACCGTTCTGATGGCTAGGCCGAGGCAGGCGTTGGAAAGATCGGCAAGACCGCGACCATCGATGGTGGAACGTGGGAGAAAAACTCCAATCTTGTGCGCTGCATTCTTCATGGCCGTCGCCTCATGGAGGTTTCGAGCGCGAGCCGTCCAGATTCAACTCAAATTCGCTATTCGGTATCATCTCACTATGATCTGCTTTTCCTTCTCAAGCAAACCTATCGTAG
>JASHVT010000140.1 GCA_030039515.1 Nitrososphaerales archaeon | reverse complement strand
TTCAGCGTCTCCAGGGGGAAGAAGCTCGCTCCTATCTCCTGGGTGATCCCGCCGACCTCCCTTGCCTGCACCGCGGTACCCCTTAGCGAGTCCAGCAGTGTGGTCTTGCCCGCATCGACGTGGCCCAGGACGACGACCACCGGCTGCCTCAGCCTCTGCTTCGCCTCCGACACTCTTGTCACGGCCCCTGCTCGTCGGCTCGACAGCTAAGATTTGAAGAACGCGTTCCTCTCTTTGGCGAAGCTCTCGGCCGAGTCCGAGGCGTGGATGACGTTGTCGGTCAGGCCGAGCCCGAAGTCGCCCCTTATGGTCCCTGGGGCCGCCTCCCAGCTCTTCGTCGCCCCCACGAGCCTCCTGACGGTGGCGACGGCGTCTCGCCCAGCAAGGACTGCTCCGACGACCGGCCCTGATGTTATGAAGGACACGAGTTCGCCGAAGAACGGCTTGTCCTTGTGGACCGCGTAGAACTCCTCAGCCTGAGGCCTGGTCATCGTGATCATCAGTACCCTCTTGACGGCGAAGCCCTTCGTCTCGAACCTCCCGAGGACCTGCCCGACGAGACCGCGCCTCACCGCGTCGGGCTTCACTACGATGAGCGTCTCCTCGGTCTGGGCGCTCATTGCTTCTTGTCGCGCCTCGCCCACTTCAGCTTGCGCGGATCCCTTCCCAGCTTCAGCTCGTTGACCTTGCACTTCGAAGAACAGTAGGACCTGGTCGAGCCGTCGTTCCTTACGAACAGGATCCCGGAGCCGAGCCGGACCTCTTTGCCGCAGAAAGCGCATCTCTTTGGAACGTACATCTCAGTTTACCGCACCCCGACCTTCTGGTCGCCTTTTCGAACTTGGGATATAAAGAGCGCGCCCAGAAGGGATTTCTTGAAGCATTAGAGCCCGAGCCCCGAATAAGTCTAGGGCTTGACAGGAAGAGGACAGACGAGAGTCTCTATGCTCACTTTAATTTCCGGGCCTCGCGCTCCGTCTCTCTCAAGACCAGCACATCCGACAGTCTGATTGGTCCCTTTACGTTTCTGGTCAGGATGCGCCCCTTCTCCTTCCCTTCCAGAATCTTAACTCTGACCTGCGTTATCTCGCCGGCGACCCCTGTTCTTCCCACGAGTTGAACGACTTCGGCAGGGGTTAGGGTCTCGGCTTCTCTCTTGCTGCTCATGCGGCCTTGTTCAGCCTCGCCAGCTCTTGGGTGACCTGCTCGAGTATCTGGTTGCCCTCACCCGCGTCGAGCACGGCCGCGGCTGCGGTCGAGACCTCGATTCCTATCGCCGGGCCTATCTGCTCCTTCGACGGGACGAACACGTATGGAATCTTCCGCTCTTCGCAGAGCATCGGGAGGTGAGCGACCACCTCGGGGGGCGTCACGTCCTCGGCTATGACCACCAGCTTGGCGAGGCCGCGTTCGATGGCCTTCGTCGACTCGTTGGTCCCCTTGCGGACCTTACCCGACCTGGAAGCCTGTCTGAGGACTTCATAGGCAGCTTCATAGACCTCCTTCGGGGTCTCGAACTTCACGTAGTACGCCTTTGGGGTCATTTCCGAATCTCCCAAATTCAGCCTCTCTCAGCCGGCATATAAACGGTTAGGGGTTCTGAGGCGGCTCGACATGACCAACGCCTTCACTTCCCCCCAAGGAGGATGCCTGCGTCAACGGGACTGAGCTCGGTCAGTCTGCCACTCACTCCTATGGCTCCCTGGGGCGAGTGCCATCTAACATGACATGACTAAGGTTCCAGGGGCGTCAAGTCTGCAGAAGCCGAAGCGAGGGAACTGCACTATCTCGCCTGCCTTGGCGCTCGAGAGAGAGTCCTCGCAGACCCCCACGACCACCTTCAGGCTGTCCCTTTGGAACTCCCCCTTCTCGTCGAACAGCGGGCCAGGAACGAGCACCTTCGCGCCACTACCTGCCTCAGCGACCCACTGGACCTTCCTGGACTCCTGGGTCAGACCATCGCCTGCGTAGGACAGGCGGAATGGGGCCCTCGACTCGACCCTGACGTTGTAGAGGTCCATCAGCCTGAAGACCGAGCCCTCGGCGACCTTTGCCACGTCTGAGGAGGGCAGCCGGAAGACCCCCCGCGTCTCGATGGTCCTGAACCCGAGGTCTGCCTGCGGATGGAAGGGGACCTTGACGGTCCTCTCTGGCGCTCCCTCCACGCTGACTTCCACCGGGTCAGGCACGAAGAACATCCTCCGGGAGACAGGGTCGAGCAGCTTCCTGTTCAGCGACAGCAGCATGGACCAGTCGAACTCGTGCTCGGCGCTGGAGTAGCCCACCTGCATGGTGAAGTCCCTGATGGCCTGCGGAACGACGCCACGTCTCATGACTCCCTCCACGGTGGGCATCCTGGGGTCGTCCCAGCCAGACACCGCCTTGGACTCGACCAGGGGCCGGAGAAGCCTCTTGCTGACGGGGGTGCCCTTGAAGTTGTACCTCGAGAACTGGATGACGTCAACGCGCCCGAGCCCTAGAAGGTCGCGGATCATCTGCTGGAGGTCCATCTGGAACTCCGAGCTCCTGAGTATGTGGGTAACCCCGCATATTTCATCCTCGATGACGTTCGCTATGTGGTATGTAGGCCACAGAGAATACCTGTCGCCGGTCAGCGGATGAGAGCGGTCGATGGTCCTGAAGATGTTGGGGTCGCGCAGCGAGTAGTTCACGTTCTTCATGTCCCCCTTCAGGCGGATGACGAACTCGCCTTCCTTGTGCTTCTTTGACACGAGCTCGCCCCAGATGCGGAGGTTAGCCTCTACGGGCGCGTCCCTGTGCTCGCAGGCGCTCCCCTCGAACCTGAGCTTCTTCACCTTCTGCATGTCGCACGAGCAGGCGTAGGCGAGCCCCTTCCCTACCAACCCCTCCCCACGAGAATACATCTCCTCCATGTCGTCTGAAACGTTCTTTTCGTGGTCCCACTGGATTCCGAGCCAGGCGGTCCCCTTCCTGAAGCTCTCGTAGTAGGCCGGGGCGACCTTCCGCGGGTTGGTGTCCTCGAACCTCAGCCAGAGCTGCCCATCATACATCTGTTTGTAGATGTAGTTGACGTTCCATGCCATCGCGTGCCCGATCGTCATGAACCCGGACGGCTCCGGGGGGAGCCGGAAGCACGCCTTTCCCCTGACGGCGTTGGGCAGCGGGGGGAGTCCCGTCCTTCCGCTCCTCTGCTGCTCTGCGGGCGCGCCTCCGTGCTTCTCGTCCAGCAGCGCGGCCTGCTTCTCGATGGCGAACTCGTTGACGCGTCTGACGGCCTTCTTCGCCGCTTCGGCTATCTCTCCCGACCGGGCTCTGTATTCCGGGAGCTCGGCCAGAGCCCTCCCGATGACTGCGCCGACGTCGGCCTTCCCGTCGTGGCGCGCCGCGTTGAGCAGCGCCGCCTTTTCTATTAGGGCGAGGACCTCCTCCGGCAGCCCTTCCCCGTCGTCGCTTACCATTCCCTTTCGACTGCGAACCTTGCGAACGACTCCACTAGGGCTACGGCGTCCTTGTCGCCCTTCCAAGGGGTGCGGCTCAGGGCCGCGAGCGCCTCGCGCATCAGCTTGGTCGCCCTCGCCCTCGCGTAGTCGACCGACCCGTGCTTCTCGAAGAGGGACAGCACGTACTCGACGTCCTTCTCCGTCTTCCTCCCCCTCGGCCTGTCCATTATGCTCACCAGCCTCTTCTTCTCAAGGGGCGAGCAGGACTTCAAGGTGTGCAGAAGTATCAGGGTCCTCTTGCCCTCGAGTATGTCGTCGGACTTCGCCTTCCCATACGCCTTGTCCTCCCCCACGAGGTTCAGCGAGTCGTCCTGTATCTGGAAGGCGACACCGAGCCTCAGCCCGAATTCCCGAAGCGAGTCCAGGACGTCGCCCCCTGACCCGGCGACGATGGCTCCAGCCTGCAAGGGCTGGCCACGGTGTACCAGGCGGTCTTCTTGGTGCACATCTCGTAGTAGTCCGACTCTCTGAGGTCCCACCTCCTGTCGCTCACCCAGGACAGCTCCATGTGCTGGCCTTCCGTGGTCTCGTTGACCATTCTGGAGAACTCCTGCATCACGTCGAGGGTGGTCTGGAGGCCGAGGTCGGCCTGGTTCGACAGGAGGGCCCCCCACATCCTCGCGTGGAGGGCGTCGCCGGCGTTGAGCGCGAGGGCTTCGGTGTATTTCCTGTGGAGTGCCGGCTCGCCTCTCCTCAGCTCCGAGCCGTCCTCGATGTCGTCGTGGATGAGGATC
>JASHVT010000139.1 GCA_030039515.1 Nitrososphaerales archaeon | reverse complement strand
GGGATAGAACTCATACCATGCGTAGTAGAGGGCGGATCCTCCGCTGCACTCCGCCAGGACCCCCGTCTGCTCAACGGTGTTGCTGTTGAAACCGTCAATCCCTACCCAGAACGCTGCGTACGTGCTCGACTTCGAGCAAGAGACGCTCGGGACGATCCACGACCCCTGGACCTGGGTAACCGACCCGTCCGGACCTGTCACCGCGTAGCCTCCCCAGTTCAGCGAGGACGACGCGGCGCCCTCGACGCTCATAAGGGGCTTGGAAACCACAACTGAATTCCTGCCGGCGGAGGAAGGTGCGAAGAAGCCTGCGGCGAAGATCGACACGAAGGAGAGGGAAATCACTCCAACCATGAAGATGGTGACGCCGACCGAAGTGAGCCTCTTCAACTTCAGACTCTCGTCGACCCGGGAGTTCCTTAAAAACGATGCGCAACCTGAATCAGTTGTCTAGCCAGAGTGGATCGTAGGTGTCCCCGTGTGGCGTGACTTTTTCGTAGTTCGGAAAGGGCGCGAGGTACTGCGGACCGCAAGACGAGACCGGACTGTGGTCCAGTAGGCGAGGCGTGCAGACTGTCACCGGCTTAAATAGCCAGTGAAACACGAAGGGGTAGCCTTGGGAAGGCTGGGCACCTGGTACAAGATCCTCAACGGGACCTATGACACCAACTCAGAACCCGTCCAGAACCTCGATCTCGTCAGCCGGTGGCTGATAGCGACTCGTTCCGTAGTCTTTGTGATGACCGTGAACTCTGTGATCATCGGAGGCCTGCTCTACCTCCTCTATGCCGGCTTCAGGCTGGGCTTTCTGCTGCCATTCTTCCTAGTGCTGGTAGGGCTGGTGACAGCTCACGCCGCAAGCAACCTGTTCAACGACTACTGGGACGCGAAGCATGGCATCGATACAAGCCAGGACTACTTCAGGCCGGCGTACATGCCGCACCCCACTCTGTCGGGCATGATGTCGCCGAGGGGGCTCTTCTCTCTGGGTTTCGTCCATCTTCTCCTGATGATCACGATCACCGCATACTTCGTAGAGGTCAGAGGACCGCTGGTGCTTGTCTTTGCAGGGCTGGGCGTTCTATTCCTCACGCTGTACGCTGGCGGGCCCGCCCCGCTCAAGCGCGTCGGGCTGGGCGAACCCACTGTCTTCGTGGTGTGGGGGCCGTTGATGGTCGGGGGGACGTTCTTCGTCCTTTCAGGGACACTGCCGCTCTGGGTCATAGTCGCATCGATCCCCTATGCTGTCAGCGTGACGACGGTCCTGTTCGGGAAGCACATCGACAAGATCGACTACGACACGCCGCTCGGAGTCAAGACTGTGCCGGTCCTCCTTGGCGAGCGTACCACCAAGACGGTGCTCAAGGCCCTGATCGTCATCGCCTACGCTTCGGTGGTGGGCCTGGTGGCGACGAGGTACCTTCCGGTGTGGTCGCTGCTCTCGCTGCTGGCTCTCCCCCGCGCCAACCAGCTCTTCCGGGCGCTCTCGGAGCCGAGGCCCAGGGAGAGGCCTCCCGGAGCGGTGATGTGGCCAATCTGGTACTTGGGTTTCGTATTCAACCACAACAGGAGGTTCGGTGCACTTTACGTGCTCGGGCTGATCCTGAGCGTATTACTGCCCATTTACATCTGAGCATCTGAGACGCGGAACAAGACCGGGACGTGTGTCTAGGTCAGTCACAGTGTAGTGAGGCCCTGAATCTCCTCTCCACTGGTCCCGTCGATCCAGACCGTCCGGTGCTTGTTGTGAAGAGCGAGCTCGACCTTGTAGAGAGGATAGAAGAACTCCCTGAGCCCGACCAGGTCGTAGTCGTCTCTGAGGCCCTTCACCACCTCTCTGATTTCGGCCTCATCCGCAGAGTCTTCGCTTGGCGAAGCGTCTGCATGTGTCACCTCTGACAGGTTCAGTGGCTCGTCGGCCAGGCCGAGGTCAGGCATGCTCACCGTCCTCTTGAACACCTTCACTCTCCCCATGGTCGAGGACTTCACCAGTCTCCTGCTCTCCAGCTCACGCAGCGCCTTTCTCGCGGAGACTGCGGAGGCGTGCGAGGAGTCTCCGACGTCCACGGCGCTGGAGTACCTGTCCTCGGAGAGGGCCCTCAGGATGGCGACTCCCTTGGAGTCAAGCCCTGCGAGGCGCTCCATTCCGTCCTGTATGACCAGCTTCTTCCCGACCTGCACTCTCTTGAGCGTCTGGGCGTCCAGCAGCGAGAACCTCTTCTCATACCTCTTGTTGAGAAGTCCCTTCCTGAGGCCCACTTCCAGCTCGAGGAGCCGCCTGAAGATTGGCTGGATGCTCCCGACTACTTCCTGCTGCCCGAAGACGCCGAACGACCTCATCTTCCTGATCCTGCTCAGGGCCTGATCGGGCGCGAGGGCGAATGGGATGCCCAAGGGTACCTTCTGGCCTGACGCGCCCTTGTCAAATTTAGCTCCGCTGTCGACTTGTCTGACGGGAGCTGCCTGTACAGGTTCGGTCTCGCTCGGCTCGGACTCCTCAGACTCGGCTGCTTCTTCGGCCACTGGGACCACCGGCGTCATCCGCAGAGGCTTGACCTTCCGCCCCACGAACTGCGGTGTGACACCACCGGGGCGGGTCTCCCTCTGCCTGATGTGGATGCGGCGCGCTCCGTCGGAGAACCCTCCCATGGCGTAGAAGTCGCCCGGACCGAGGCCTGTGAGCTGCTTCGGCAGGGTCCTCTCAGGGAAGAACTGCGAAACGGCTTCGAGGTCGTTCCTTATCACGAGCTTCCCAATCAGCTGGTTGCCGCACTGGCTCAGGATGTTCTTGTCGACCACAGACGGCCGCTGCGTGCATATCATCAGACCGAGCCCCCGCTTTCGCCCGCGCCTCGCTATCTCGTCGAGGATCGGGAGCCTGTCCCCGACCTGCGGAATGAACTTGTCAGCCTCCTCGACGATCGTGAGGTACGGGACCCGCCGCTCTTCGACCACCTTGTACAGTTCGGTCATGAACGCCCCCACCTTCTGGCTGCGGTCCTTGGACTCGGAGACGTCCAGGATCAAGGGAGAGACGTCGGGCGCCTGCGAAGCGAGCTCCCTCTTGCTGAAGCCACCCCACTTCAGGTCCGCCTTCTCGTCGTCCGCCACCCAGATCACGTCGTGCTTCTCCTTCAGGCCCGAATACTCGCCTTCGGAATCTACGATCGCGAACGGGACCCCGTGCTTGCAGAGCTCCTCGCAGATCACCCCTACTGCGTAGCTCTTCCCGCTTCCGCTCGCTCCTATGACGCATGTGCGGCCGGTCACAACGACGTTGGCGTCCAGGGAGTAGGGCTCCCCGTCTTCGGTACCTATCGTCAGGGTGGGAGCTCCATCCGCTTTCATTAGATCGGACATTGGATGAGTCGGCAAAAACCGGAAGCTGGATATTAACGGTTAGGCATCGGAGTCATTAGTTCCGTGGAGCTGAGGACGCCCCGCGAGGCTCTTCGGGCAGAGGTCCGCGTACTCGCACGCCTTGCACTTTCCCGCGCTCGTGCTCGACGTCGGCTCCCTCTTCCCCAGCCAGTAGTCCGACTTCGAAGTGACCGCGCTGACCGCTGTCCTCCTGTCGTGCGCCAAGACGTGCACCTTCATCCTCCCTCCCAGCCCCTTCTCAAGGTCGCCCACCCTCCCCGACTGCAGGGCGACTGACACATCCCTGATCCAGACACTCTTCTCGTCCTCTGAGAGCTGCTCCGCCTTGATCCGCACCAGCGCGACTCTGAGCTCCGAACAGTCCAGCCCCATCAGGTCGAGCAGCAGGCCGTAGATCCTCGCCTGGTTCTCCTGGTCTTGCCAGAGCACCGCCGGGTCGCTTCTTGTGGTCTTGAGCTCGACCAGCCACAGGGGCCTGCCGTCTGCCCAGATTATGTGGTCGGGCATCCCCACGACTCGGAGTCCCGCCACGTTCCCCCAGAC
>JASHVT010000138.1 GCA_030039515.1 Nitrososphaerales archaeon | reverse complement strand
ATGGTGAGCTTCTTGGCCACCTCGAACGGGACGCCGACCTCGCCTATGTCGAGGTTCGGATCCGGGGAGATGACGGTCCTGCTCGAGAAGTCGACCCTCTTGCCCGAGAGCGACCCTCTGAACCTTCCTTCCTTCCCCTTCAGCCTCTGGCTGAGGGTCTTGAGCGGCCTGCCTGAGCGGTGGTGGGCCTGGGGTATGCCCGAGACCTCGTTGTCGAAGTACGTTGTGACGTGGTAGTGGAGCAGGTCGACGAGGTCCTGGACGATGAGATGGGGGGTCCCCGACTCCTTGCTCTCGCGCACCCTCTGGTTCACCCTGAGGATGTCGACCACCTTGTGCGTCAGGTCGTCCTCGGACCTGATGCCAGACTCGAGGGTGATCGAAGGCCTGACGGTCAGGGGCGGGACCGGGAGGGCCTGGAGCACGAACCACTCCGGCCTGGCAGCCTTCGAATTGAACCCGAGTATCTCGAGGTCGTCGCTGTTGACCCTCTCGAGCCTCTCCCTTATCGCCACGGGGAGCAGCCTGGTCGCCCCGCCCTCCTCTGTGATCTCGTGGAAGATGGTGGGCTTCGTGAACTCGATCTGATACTGCTGCTTGCCGCAGTGAGGGCACAGCTTGACCTTCTTCGCCTTGGCCACGATCTCCTTGGCGACCGTCTCGGTTATCGTGGGCGTGAAGTCGGTCTGGCTCGTCAGCTTCACCCTGTAAGCGTCCAGCTCCTGCTGGGGGAGGAGTATCCTGCCGCAGGTCCTGCATGTGGTCTGCAGAAGCTTGTTGATCTCGTCGACGAATGCTATGTGGAGGACAGGCTCGGCGAGCTCTATGTGTCCGAAGTGTCCCGGGCACCTCCCCGCCGTCCCCCCGCACGTCCCGCACTTCTGGCCTGGCTCCAAGGTACCTAGCCTGCTGTCCATCAGCCCTCCCTGGACGGGCATTCCGTCCTCGTCGTATGTCTCCGGCTGCGTTATCTCCGCGACTGAGTACCTCCTGACCTCGCTCGGAGAGAAGACTGCGAATTTTATCCCGCCTATCGTCTTCAGGGCCTGTTCCATCGACATTTGCTACACCCTGTCCTTCAACTGCAGCCTCGGGGCTATGTTCAGGCTCATCATCTCCTGGAGGAGGAGCTTGAAGGCATAGGCGACGACGACGGTCGATATCTTAGCCTGGTCCCCGTCGACCTTGCACGTGTACTTGCGCTGCTTCGCGTCGTAGTAAGCGATGAGGCCGCACTTCTCGCAGACGTAGATTTCTGTCTTGTCGGCTTCGTCCAGGAGCCTGTCCTTCAGGACCATCGAGGCGCCGTAGGCGATTAGGCAGTCCCTCTCCATCTCTCCGAACCTCAGGCCCCCTCCGCGCGCTCTGCCCTCCGTCGGCTGCTTGGTGAGCATCTGGACCTGTCCCCTGGCGCGCGCGTGAATCTTGTCCGCCACCATGTGATGGAGCTTCTGGTAGTACACGACGCCGATGAAGACGTCGACGGCGAACTTCTTCCCTGTCTTGCCGTCGTACATCACCTCTCTGCCCGTCGGCTCGAAGCCCCTGCCGCGGAGGACCTTCTCCAGCTCTTCTGTGCTCTCCCCTGCGAAGGCCGAGCCGTCCACCGTCGAGCCGCGGAGCGCCCCGGCTTTGCCTGCGATAGACTCGATGAACTGTCCCACGGTCATCCTTGACGGGAACGCGTGCGGATTGATTATCACGTCAGGCACCACGCCTTCTGCCGTGTAGGGCATGTCCTCCTGAGGCACCACCAGGCCGATGACCCCCTTCTGTCCGTGCCTCGACGCGAACTTGTCGCCTATCTCCGGGGTCCTCATGTCCCTGACCCTGACCTTGTACATCTTCCCCCCTTCCACGTTCTCCGTCATGAAGACCGAGTCGACCACTCCTGACTCGGACGGGCGGACCGCGGTCGACGTGTCCCTCCTATACGGGCCCTTGATCTCGAACTCCTTGTACTCCTCCATGAACCTCGGGGGGCTCGTCCGCCCGATGACGACGTCGCCTCCCGTCACCTGTGACTCGTCAGCCACCACTCCGTCGCCCTCCAGGAGCCTGTAGAACTTCTCGCCTCTGTAGCCGCGTATGTTCGACTCCGCGGACGGGACCTCGAAGGTGTCTCGCATTCCGCCGAGGTACTGCTTTGCCTCCCCTTCGTACAGCCTGTAGAAGAAAGACCGGGCGAGCCCTCGCTCCACACTCGACTTGTTCATGATGATCGCGTCTTCGATGTTGTATCCTTCGAAGGATAGGACCGCGACCACGCAGTTCTGGCCGAGGGGCCTCTCGTCGATCTTGAGCAGGTCCAGCGTCCTTGTCCTGACGACGGGAGCCTGAGGGCTGACGAGGAGGTGCTGCCTGACGTGCGGCGAGATCGGGTACGTCGGCGAGCTGAAGCCCAGGCTCTGCTTCGCCATCGCTGACTCGTACGTGTTCCTCGGGGACTGGTTGTGCTCAGGATACGGGATTATCGAAGCGGCGATCCCGAACATCGCGGCGGGGAACAGCTCGGCGTGAGTGTGCTTCGTCGAGACCTCGTCCATGTTCATCGCAACCAGGCAGTTCTCCTCCTCGTTAGCGTCGATCAGCTCGATCGCGCCCTGGTCGACGAGGTCGCGCCATGACTGCTGCCCTGACGACACCTTCTCGATGAGGTCCATGGTCAGAGACGGCCTCCCGCTCTCGACTAGTATCAGCGGCTTCAGGACCCGGCCCGAGCTCAGGCTGATGTACAGCCGAGGGTAGGCCTTCTCGTTCGCGGGAGAGACATAGAGGACGCTCACGCTGGGGTTGAT
>JASHVT010000137.1 GCA_030039515.1 Nitrososphaerales archaeon | reverse complement strand
CTAGGCGCCGCGAGTTAGAGACGGGCCCGCTCCGGGGGACGACACTCGACGATCCTCTCGCATCTCTTTGCTTGCGAGTGCTTTCTCACCTTCATTCGAGAAGCCTGTCGCTTTGACTTCGTGAGGTTCGGTCTGCACTGCCGCCTGCTTCCCTTTCGCCTTCACGGGGGCGATCGGTCGGGTCCTGACTCGTCAGCGTTCCCCTTCGAGTTTCTGGGAGCCCAGGGTCCACTTGCGCGCAACCTGGACTGACGCGAAACCCGACGCGAACAGGAAGGCGAGCAGCACGATCCTCTGTGGCCCGGCGAGGACGTCCGTCCCCAAAGTCACCACCAAAATGTCGCTGAGCAGGTCGATTGACGCCCCGGCAGGCAGTATGGATACGAGAAGGGAGAACGTTAGCAGGTAAATCCTCTTGCTCTTCAAGAGAGGGTTGGTCGAGTCGATGGCCCTGGAGACGAGCAGGGCAAGTGGGTACAGCACGGCGATCTCCACGACGTGGACCAGGAGCGTAGCGGCGCCTATGTCCTGCAAGAGCAGGCGGCTGTATGGATTCGTTTCCACTATGGTCGTTCCATTGACAAAGGCCAGAGTGAGGACGCCGGCGAGCAGGTTCATAGCGGCGGTCACGATGAGCGACGCCAAGATCGCTCGCTGCCTCGCTCTCACTCTCGCACGCCTTCTCTACCGTTCTCTTGCTCGCCTTCCATCATGAGATGTCGCGCCAGCACACGGCAATGTAGTGCCTCTTTGTGTGCCACATATGCTGTTCTATCGCAGTGGGGACCATCAGTCGCAGCATTCCCATAACTCGGACGTCATCTACGGCAACGTCAACGTCGGAACAGAACATCCGGTCTGCTCTCTGTAACTAGAAATAGCGCACTGGCAGGCCAGAGCGGCGTGGCCACCGATCCTCTCGACGAACAGATAATGGACCTCGTCAAGGACGTCAGCCCCTCTGGAGCGTACCTCATGGGGTTCGACGACTATGCGGGGAAGCTGTTCGTGCCGTCCGACGCGAACCTGAAGTCTGCGCTGCGGAAGACCCGCGCGCTCAGGGCGAAGGCGAAGACGGAGCTGCAAAGAAAGGTCCTGGGCTCATTCGAGGTCCAGCTCACGTTCGACGAGCCTCAGCCTGTCCTCGACGACATCACCGGGGCGATATTCGCCCACATGGTGAAGGAAGGCATCAACGACGAGCACATGCTATCGCTCTTCGACCATGCCGGCAGGTCCCTGGACGCCTGCGCCAAGAGGTACTCGAAGAGGAAGATGCCCGTGGCCGTCAAGGCGCTGACGCTCTACAGGCTCGAAGGGGTCCTCGATATACTTGACACGGTGAAGCGCGAGTCGAAGAACGCGAGGGTCAGGGAGGCGTGCGACGCGCTCAAGACGAAGGTCTCAGAGTATGTCAAGCTGTTCGAGCTGGAAGGATGGGGGAAGGGAGAGTTCCCCAACGTCGAGAAGATATTCAAGAAGGAAGGCTTCGACCTCGGCAGGGAGAAGTTCTATCTCAAGGCCCTGAGGGACGGCTACGACTACACGGAGACGCCTGAAGAGCTGCAAAGGAAGGCGATCGCGTGGATCGACGAAGAGCTCCCGGCGTTCAAGCGCCTGACAGAGAAGCTGGCCGCGCAGTTCAGGTGCAGTCCCGTGCCGGAGGAGGTCGAGGCGAGAATCAACGGGAGGATGGTCCTCGACCCGAAGAAGCTGATCAAGACGACGCACGCGATCCGGAGCGTGATCCAGGAGGTCGTGAACGAGGACGTCACCGGGATAAACCCGAAGTACAAGACGACTGTGATCGAGACGCCCTCGTACCTGTCAGGGACCATACCCACCGGGGCGGCGTCGTTCTTCGACACATACACCAAGAGGCCGTTCCAGTACTTCTTCCAGACCACGGACCCCAAGAGGGACCCGGACAAGTCGGTCGCGGCCCTCATAGACCTGCTCGTCCACGAGGAATATGGCCACTGCGTCCACCACTCCAACAGCGCGACGGGGTTCGTCGGCAAGCTTTCGCCCCTGCAGGCGCTCCCTGGAGGACTGATGGGCGCGCCGATAACGGAGGGCCTCTCGTTCAACAGGGAGATGGAGTTCTGCGAGGCCTCCAAGGCGCTCGAGGCGAAGAAGAAGCTGTCGAAGGCGGAGAGGGCCTACGTCAAGATTCTGGAGAAGTACGGGGGCATCAAGCAGGTCAACATGGAGATCGAGTTCATGACCAGGCGCTGGAGGATCACCAGGTTCCTGCGGGTGATCGGCGACGTGTGGATCAACACGGGGCAGAAGACCCTCCTTGAGTTCGTCGACTGGGCGCACGAGCGAACGGGGGTCCCGAGGGCCAGCGTGTACTATCAGCTCTTTCCCGCGCACGAGGGGATATTCCCGGGATACGCGACCTCGTACGCGGTGGTGGGCCAGGAGATCAGGGCCATGGAGAAGAAGATCAAAGATCCCAAGAAGCGGGTCAGGTTCTCGACGTATCTGTGCAGCATAGGCTTCCCGCCGAGGAGCATCTACAGGAAGATGCTGAAGGACTACGCGGCGAAGCTCTGAGAGAGCTACTTCATCGCCCTGAAGAAGAAGTCTGTCACGAAGCGGCCGTAGGCTTGCCTGTCAGCGCTCCTCGCGAAGTGGATGTGCTGGAAGATCACCCTGTTGAGCATCCCCAGGAGGCAGTCCACGGCCATCGAAGGGTCGGCCTCCCGGAGCCTCCCCTCGGCCATCAGCCTTCCGACTAGTTTCGTGGCCATCTCGGTCACCCTCTCGAGGTCTTCGCTCACGATCCTGGCGCTCTGCTTGTCCAGGCTGGCGGAGTCCCTGAGGTAGAGGCCCGGATAGAACGCGTGTTCTGGGAACGAGCCGAGATAGGTCCCGATGAACGCTTCCAAGCTCTTGCGCGGGTCTCCCCGCGAAGACACGGCGGAGAGCTTCTGTATGAACGCGGACATGGAGATCTGCTTCCTGGCCACCGCGTCGAAGAGGCCCTTCTTGCTCCCGAAGTAGTAGTAGATGACAGGCGGGGTCGTGCCCGTCTCCCTGCAGATGTCTCTCACCGAGACGTTGGAGAACCCCTTCTCCGAGAAGAGCTTGGAGGCGGACTCGAGGATCCTCTCTGCCGTGGCTCCCTGGTCCTGGGCCTGCATCTTCCCGTGAAACGGCCTTCAGTCTATATAACGCTTAGATGGGTTGTAGGGGTTGCGCCTTTAGTCGAAGTCGCCGCCCTCGCCGCCTGCTCCTCCGCCTGGGGGCGGGCTCGGGGTCTTCGTCTTGCCAGCTGCTATCACGTCGTCGATGCGTAGTATCATCGAAGCCGCCTCTGTAGCCGACCTGATGATCTGCAGCTTCACTGCGAGGGGCTCGAGCACCTGGCGCTGGTACATGTCCTTCACCTTGCCGTCGGCCGCCTCGATGCCGTACCACTTGCCGTTCTCCGTGGCGTGCTTTGCCCTGAGCTCGACCTGCGCGTCGATGGGGTCCATCCCCGCGTTGACCGCAAGAGCCAGGGGTATCGCCTCGAGGGCCTCCGCGAACTTCTGCGCCGCGAGCTGCTCCCTGCCGCTGAGCTTCTCGGTCCACTTCAGGATCTGGTACGCTGCCTCCGCCTCCGCCGCGCCCCCTCCGACCACTATGGACGGCTTCTCGATCACGTCCTTGGTGACCATCAGCGCGTCGTGGAGCGACCTCTCGCCTTCGTCGACGATGCGCTGGGTCCCTCCCCTGATCAGAATGGTCACGGCCTTGGGGTTCTTCGCCCCCTCGACGAAGACCCACCTGTCCTCCTCTATCTTCCTCTCTTCCACGATGGCCGCGTCCCCGAGGTCTGACTTCGACAGGTCCTCGAAGTTGTTCACGATCCTGGCGCCCGTGGCCTTCGCGAGCTTGGTCATGTCGCTCTCCTTGACCCTCCTGACGCACAGGATGCCTGCCTTTGCCAGGTAGTGCTGCGCGACGTCGTCGACCCCCTTCTGGCAGATCACCACGTTCGCCCCTACCCCCTCGACCTTGTCCACCATGTTCTTCAGCATCTTAGTCTCCTCGTCGAGGAACTTCTTCATCATCGACGGGTCGTTGATGTTGAGCTTCGCGTCGAACTCGGTCTTCTCTATCTCGAATGGCGCGCTGACAAGCGCTATCGACGCCTTGTCTATGCGCTTCGGCATGCCGGAGTGGACGACCTCCTTGTCGAGCACCACGCCCTTGATGAGCTTGGTGTCCTTCAGGGAGCCGCCGGGCTTCTTCTCGACCTTCACGTTTTCTATGTCGACCTTGTAGCCCTTCTCGCTCTTCTCTGCGACCGAGAGGACTGCGTCGACGACGAGCTCTCCCAGCTCCTCCGCCTCTCTTGAGACCAGCTTGGTCTGCATGCTCGTCCTAGCGACCTTCAGGAGGGATGCCTTGTCCGTGGGCTGGACCTTCTCTGCTGCCTCCTCCAGGGCCTCGGTGGCCTTCCGCGCGGCCTTCGAGTAGCCGTCGACGACGACCGTCGGATGGACGTCCTTGTCCAAGAGCTCTTCGGCCTTTTCGAGCAGAGCCCCAGCGAGCACCACGGCTGAAGTGGTCCCGTCTCCGACCTCGTTGTCGGTCGTCTTGGAAACCTCCACCAGCATCTTCGCGGCCGGGTGCTGCACGTCTATCTCCTTCAGCATCGTCGCTCCGTCGTTTGTTATTGTGACGTCGCCCAGCGAGTCGACGAGCATCTTGTCCATCCCCCTCGGGCCGATCGAAGTCCGCACTACCTCCGAGATCAGCTTCGCGGCGGCTATGTTGTTCCTTTGGGCCTCCCTACCTCTGCTCTGGTTTGACCCTTCCTTCAGGATCAGGACCGGCTGCCCCGAAGACGTCATCGCTGGAATGGCGGTCGTAGACATATTACAACTGGGCGTATACAACCGTATAGTGTATAAAAATTTTCGCCTTCCGACTCTCCCGCGTCGCCGGTCCACAGCGCGGCAAGGCGAGGGTCGAGGCCCGTCCTTCGCTTATGCACGCAAGCACTGGGCTATGCCACTTGTCGAGGCTTGACCGACCTCTCTATCTCCTTCGCGAGGCGTATGTCCCAGTCGGTCACTCCCCCTTCTGAGTGGGTCTGTATCTCGAGCTTGACTGTGGTGTATCTTATCCAGACGTCAGGATGGTGCTCTTGGGCCTCGGCGACCTTGGCGACCTGGTTCACGAAGTCGATCGCATCCATGAACTCCTCGAACTCGAAGGTCTTGGTCACGAATTTTCCTTCGCTCTTCCAGCCGTCGAGGCGACCGAGTCTCTTTTTGATCTCCGCCTTGGAAAGGAGCGCTGGCATCGCTGGCTCGGGTCCGGTTCCGCTTTTTTATT
>JASHVT010000136.1 GCA_030039515.1 Nitrososphaerales archaeon | reverse complement strand
TGGCCGCGCTCACCCTGTCGAAGGTAGAGAGGGAGAACCCGCAATGAACTCTCTCGCCGACTTCGTTATCGTCTCGGCGATGCTCCTGGGCATCGGGATCTACGGCCTCGTCACGAAGAGGAACGCGCTCAGGCTCCTCTTCGCAGTGGAGATCCTGATCAACGCCGCGAACCTCAACTTCGTGGCATTCGAGCAGTACGCTCCTTTCGCCTCGGGAACGGCCGCGGTGACGAACGCGGTCGGGCAGACGTTCGTCCTGTTCTCGATAGCGCTGGCCGCGGCGGAAGCGGCGGTCATCCTCGCCATAATCGTCGTCGCGTACAGGCTGCACCAGGACGTCGACGTGAGCGAACTGAAGACAATGGAGGGCTAGGCTTGGAAAGGACCCTCCGCATCTCAAAGACAAGAGAATAGAGGCGATTGCCCTCGTACCTTCTGCTCCAATTCGTAGTCGTCCCGCTAATCGCCGCCGCGGCGTGCTACCTCGTCTCCGGGCTCATCGGCAGGAAGGTGGGCTGGATAGCGTTCGCCTCTCTCGTCGTCACCACGCTCGCCCTTCTCCTGTACGCTGGGCCTCAGCTCTATTCTGACACCGCCAAGCAGATCGTCGAGTCGTATGCCTGGGCCCCCACCTCGGGCCTCACGTTCGGCTTCCTCGCCGACGACCTGAGCTTGCCGGTGGCCATCCTGGTCAACCTGGTCCTGGCCGCGACGGCTGTCTACTCCATGCCCTACGTCGAGTCGAGGGTCAAGGCGATCCACGGGGAAGACAGGCCCTACAGGATAGGGCTCTACTATCTGAACTTCCTTCTCGTCGCCTCCGGCCTGGCAGGGATAGTGCTCTCCACCAACCTGATCGAGCTGTACCTGTTCCTGGAGCTGGTCCTGATCCCCACGTTCGTCATCATCAGCATGTTCGGCTACTCGGACAGGGAGAGAGTGGGCATGATCTACATCATCTGGAACCAGCTCGGCGCGTTCATCTTCCTCGGCGGGATCGCCCTGGCCTATGTCAACACGGGCAGCTTCGACATCTCTTCTCTTTCCCTGCTCACGCCGTCGGTGAGCAGCGCCGCGTACTGGGTCGCCGGGCTGATCCTCGTCGGATGGCTCGTCAAGATGGGCATGTTCGGCCTGCACATGTGGCTCCCGATCACAGAAGCAGAGCCCCCGACCTCCTTCGCCCCGGTCATGGCCATAGTCTCCGGCGTGGGCACCTACGTGATAGCGCGCCTCCTCCTCCTCAACATGCCGGGCACGTTCCAGGCGTTCAGCCTCCCGCTCATGGCTTGGGCCGTGGTCACCATGTTCTATGGCGGCATGGTCACCATGGCTCAGACTGACGTAAAGTACCTGTTCGCGTGGTCCACGATGAGCCAGAACGCGTACTCCATACTGGGCCTGGCGAGCGTCTCCTTCCTCGGGGTCGCGGGCGGCGTCTTCTACTTCACGAGCCACATCCTTGGAAAGTTCATCATGTTCTCAGTGGCCGGGATGCTGCTGACCCAGACCGGTCTGAGGGACATGCGCAAGATGGGGGGGCTGGCAGCGAAGATGCCGTTCACGGCCTCGCTCTTCGTGCTCGGCGCGCTGATCCTCTCTGCCGTCCCCCCAACCAGCGGCTTCCAGGCCGAGTGGATGATGTTCGCCGGGATCTTCGCCCAGGGCACAGCCGGCACCGGCTATCTGATAGTCGCGTTTCTGGGTCTGATCGCCACCGTCTTCACCGTGGCTTACACCTTCCTGCCGATCAAGAGGATCTTCTTCGGGGAACTGGCGCCAGGCCTCGAGGCAGTAACGGAGGCGCCTCTGACCATGACTATCCCTCTGCTCGCAATTGTCGTGGTTTCGATCGCGATAGGCATCTATCCTGACCTGGTCTCCAAGCTCCTCATAGCGTTCGGGCACTCGCTCAGCCTCGGAGGTGCTGCGGGCTGACTTTCACGATCCCGTCCTATTACATCTGGCTGATCTTCATCCTCCCCTACGTAGGGGCCATCCTCACCGTCGCCCTCAGGAAGGCTGGCAGGCTCGGCGACTATATCGCCGTCGTCTTCTCCTTCCTCTCCGCGGCCTTCGCGTTCACGATGCTCCTCCCTCTGCTCGAGGGCCAGCCCCTGGGGGTCAGCTTCTCCGTGATTCCGAAGGACGTCCCCTGGATCTCAGGCCTGAACATCACCATGGGGGTCCTCTCCGACCCCTATACCGCGGTCCTGACCAACGTCGTGGCGTGGGTCAGCTTCCTGATCGTCCTCTACAGCGTCGAATACATGAAAGACGACGGCGGGCACAACCGGTACTTCTTCTTCATCGGCCTCTTCATCGGGAGCATGCAGCTCATCGTCCTCGCCGACAACCTGCTGGCCCTGTTCGTGGGCTGGGAGATGGTCGGCCTCTGCAGCTACGCCCTGATCGGCCACTATTGGAAGAACGAGGTGAAGGACTGGGTGGGGACGCCAGGGGACAAGGCGCTCGGCGAGGACCAGGCGTACTCCCCATCGCACGCAGGGATGAAAGCCTTCGTGATGACGAGGATCGGAGATATGGCGATGCTCGCTGGGATACTTCTCCTCTACCACTACTCAGGGACTTTCAACTACCAGCAGCTCGCAGCCGACCAGAACTCCTGGTTCCAGAGCCTTTCAAGCAACGGACTCCTGGTCCCGGTCGCCCTGCTCATCTTCGGGGGCGCGGTAGGGAAGTCGGCACAGTTTCCGCTGCACGAGTGGCTCCCTGACGCGATGGCAGGCCCGTCTCCCGTTTCGGCCCTGATCCACGCGGCCACGATGGTCAAGGCCGGCG
>JASHVT010000135.1 GCA_030039515.1 Nitrososphaerales archaeon | reverse complement strand
TTCCTCTCCGCGGTGGCCTTCGACGAGTGCAGGCACGACGAAGTCTGCAGGAGAGCCTGCGCCAGAGTCTGCCCTAACTTCCCCTACAGGTTCAAGCCCAAGACCGAGCTGGAGGAGAAGGCCTACGCGAACATAATGGCCCTGTACGACAACGGAAGGAGGTACTGGAGCGCTTTCAACCAAGCGTGGGGGAAGTACCCTCTCGAGCTGATATTCTCGAGCTTCTTCTTCGCAGAGATAGGAGCCCAGCTCATCTTCAGGGAGGTGGGTGAGCGGTCGACGAACAAGGTCTACGCCTCGGCGTTCAGGAACATAACCAAAGACGAGTCGAGGCACCTTACCGGGACGCTGGCGATGCTGGAGAGGCTGGCCGAGAGGATGAGCGCCGACCAGAAGGCGATGATCTCACGGCAGTTGAAGCACGGCTTCATCTATCTGTCTCCGCTCCTCTTCAAGCCGATGGAAGACTTCTGGAAGCTCCCGCAGGACTTCTTCGAATATGACCAGAAGCTCGAGGAGCTCGCGTTCAAGTCAGGGCTGGGCGTCCCCAAGGTGGAGGAGAGGTCGGACGACTGGATGAAGGCGATCACCAGGCACAGGTCCAAGATAGAGGAGCTCGGGATACCGGTCCCCGAGATCAAGGAGATTGGCCTGGCCGGGCTCGAAATCAGCGTCAAGAAGGGAGAGGACATAGTAGCGACGCCGCTCTAGTCCCTGAACCTTCCGACCATGAAGAAGAGCGGCACTACGAACACGAAGCAGAGCAGCGCGCTCGCGCCCCAAGCGGCAGAGTATCCCGTCGAGTCCACGAAATAGGTGTAGAAGAGAGGAGGCACGAAGTCCCCGGTGAGCTGTATGGCGTTGACCCAGGATATCGCCAACCCGTCGTACTGGCCGCCCTGGCTGTTGAGGTCCTTCGCGCCTGAGAAGGCGAAGGTGTAACCGATGCCGGCCGCGATGCCGCCCAGGACGGAGCAGCCGAGCGCGGTGTATATGCTCGGAAAGCTGCAGAGGAAGAGCGCCAGCGCGCTCCCGAGGACGACGAGCGTAAGGACCAGTCGGGGCCTGAGAACCCTTGCGTAGGCCCTCCCGGCCCATATCGCGGTGAAGATTGGCAGCACGACGACCATGCTCCCTACAGATCCGGCTATCACAGGCGCGTAATGCAGGGAGTTCACGAGATACTCGACCATGAAGCTGGAGATGAGCACGTTCCCTACGCTGAGGCCGAAGGTGACCAAGCCGAGGAGCGTCAGCTGGCGGCTCATGAGGATCCTCTTCAGCGACTCCGCCTTGACCCTGAACTCCGAGCGGCCCTCGTCGGGCGGCACTACTCTGATCACCAGGATCCCGGTGATCAGGCCCAGCACGCCGCTGAGGAGCAGACTCTGCCGCCATCCCTCGGCCGTGGCTATGACCACCCAGCCGAAGATGCCCAGGACCCCGCCGAAGTCGTAGGCCGAGTTGAAGAGGCCCACCCCTAGACCGGTGTTGCCCTTCAGATGCCGAGCGACGAGGACAACGCCGGGCGCGAAGACGCAAGCCATCCCCGTGCCGACCAAGAACCTCAGGACGGCTGTCACCATCAGAGAAGAGGAGGCGGCGGTCCCCAGTACGGACAGCGACGACAGGAAGATCCCGAGGACGACCACACGCTTAGGCCCCCACTTGGCGGTCAGCAGGCCTCCAGGTATCTGCATGAGTCCGAGCCCAAGGTAGAACGCCGACGTCAAGGTGCCCAGCCCTGAGGTCCCCACCCCGAAGGTCGGGCTCATCAGGACGTAGATCGCGCCGATGTTGAGCCAGTTTATCGCATAGACTATCCTCGCAAAGACTAGCGAGGCGACGGCCGCCCTGCTCTTTAGAGGATCGTACAACCTGAGGCGGCGCCACCGGCATGGGATATAATCAGATTGCGCACGCGCTGTCCCATTCGTTCCGTAGGGTCGAGCCCGCCCAAAAGGGCGGTGGTCCTGCTGTGCCTAGGGCGGCAAGGCTATCGGCCACTCCACAGCCAGAACCGCCTTCAGGCACCCAACACTAATAACGTCCCGCAAGGGCCTCGGGTACCTTGGAGAGCGGCGGACCGGAGGCTAGGCTCGGCAGCGGCCTCCCCGGGCTGGACACTATGCTGGATGGGGGGTTCAACAGGGGGCGCGTCATACTCGTGCTGGGCGAGCCTGGGATAGGCAAGACGATCATATGCTCTCAGTACCTCTTCTATGGCGCGGCCAAAGGAGAAGGAAGCATGTTCATCGGGATGAACGAGCCGAAGAGCCGGTTCATGAAAGAGATGCTCGCTCTAGGAATGGATTTTGCGAAGCTAGAGGGGGAGGGGAAGTTCAAGTACATCGACGCGACGGACGTCCGGAAGATCCCAGAGCAGACGAGGATTGGGAGGATAGCCGTGGGCGGCAGAGAGCTAGGGCTGGTGAACCTGCTGGAGACGATCCAAGACGAGATAGCGAAGTTCGAGCCTGTCAGGATCGCCGTCGACTCGATGTCTGACCTCGTCTTCAGGTTCCCCTCGGTCGAGGACAGGAGGCCGGTGGTCCTGGACCTGATAGAGACCCTCCAGTCGTCCAGTGCGACGTCCCTCTTGACCTCTGAGCTCCTCTCAACGGGCGAGGAGCGCGTCTTGCAGCCCGAGGAATATCTGGCCGAGGGCGTCCTTCTCATGAGGACGCTCCGCAAGGGAATCAGGACGATACAGATACTGAAGATGCGTGGCTCAAGGGTTGACACTCACCCGAGGCCCTACAACATAGGCGCCAAGGGCCTCGAAGTGTTGGCCACAGAGGAAGTGTACTAGCGGGAAGGCGCGGTCCTCCATCGATGGACTTCTCTCTCGTGCACCTCTCCGACTTCCACCTGCGTTCCTCGACACAGGCTCAGACCGACGCGATACTGAGCTCCCTGGAGAACGACCTCGAGGAGAGGGTGGCGTCCCTCGATCTTCCGACTCCTCACGTTGCGCTTTCGGGCGACCTCGCGTACGGAGGGAGGGAGGAGGAGTACGCCATGGTCGACCGGTTCGTCGACGCGATAGCCGACGGTCTCCACGCGAGGAGCCTGATGTTCTGCGGAGGGAACCACGACGTGAACTGGGCCCTCCTGGCCCCGTTCAACGGGGAGCTGATGAACGACATGGTGGAGAAGAGGGGGGGCGTCGCCGCGACGGAGGCTCGTTTCTCGTCTGACCTGGACAAGGCAGCGTTCAGGACCGGGATGGGCCCGTACTACTCCTTCCTCGAGAGGAGGGGGATACGGTCTACGCCCGAGCTCTACTACGTCAAACGCGTCCAGGTGGCAGGCCTGAAGCTGAACCTGGTCAGCCTCAACTCGGCGTACATATTCAGCAGGAAGTACAACTATCACGGCTATGTCGGCGTTCAACAGATGGCGGCGGCGGAGAGGGAAGTCTCAAGCGACAGAGAGCCCTCCTTCAACATAACCCTGGTACATCATCCTCTGGAAGCGATAGTTCCCGCAGCACAGGAGGAGACGAAGCGCCGCCTGTTCTCGTTCTCAGACGTCATACTGAACGGGCACGTCCACTCCCCCAGGGTCGCCGTCGAGTACACGGCGAGGATGCTCGGGAGGAGCCGCTCAGGGCCGCCCCCTGTGATAAGCTGCGCCAGGTGCGTCTTCGACGAGGCGAACGACCCCACAGTCTCCTCAGGATACTCCATCATCGGGATCGACTTCGAGTACGAGCGCGTCAGGGCCCTGAAGGTGTGGGAGGTCGAGTTCGACAGGTCGAAGGGGGAGTGGCGCTTCGACCCCGCGAAGCGGACCTACCCTCTGGAGGTCAGGGTGCCCACGGACAGAGGAACCGTGGGGGCAGAGGATCGCGTGGGTCCCAAGGTCACGGACGCCGAAAGGGGGCTCTTGGACCGCTGGAGGTCCGGAAGGGACAAGGATGGATAGGCTAGCCGCCGCTCGGTCCATGGGTGCCCGGAGAGGCTGAGGCGACTGACCGTGGCGGGGTCGGCATCGAGTCCCAGCATTCGCGTAGGCGTATCGGGCTTCAGCTATCCGAGCTGGAGAGGGAGGTTTTATCCCAAGGAACAGAAGAGCGAGGAGTTCCTATCCTACTATTCCGCGCGTCTCGACACCGTCGAGATCAACAGCTCGTTCTATGCGCCGCCCAGGTCGGCCGCGGTCGAGGGTTGGAGAGAGGCAACAGGAGAAGGGTTCAGTTTCTCGTTCAAGGCTCCGAAGGAGGTCACGCACATCCAGAAGCTAGGGAGCGCCTCGCTGCCGCTCGTCGAAAGGTTCTCCAAGACGCTCGGTCTCCTTGGACCGAAGCGTGGGCCGATCCTCTTCCAGCTTCCTCCCTACATGAAGCAGGACCTCGCCCTCCTAGAAGAGTTCATAGCGAGGACCTCCAAAGTTCCCCAGAGGGTCTTCGAGTTCCGTCATGCGACGTGGTTCGAGGAGCCGACGTATCGCCTGCTCGACAGGAGCGGCGCCGGGTTCTGCGTGGCTGAGAGCGAGGACCTGAAGGCGGTTCAGAGGACGACTGGAGGCCTCGGATACTACAGACTCAGGAAGGACGCGTACGACGCCGGCGAAATAGACGGATGGTCCAAGAGAATCAAAGATGCCTCGGCCGGCCTCTCGGGAGCCTACGTCTATCTCAGGCACGACGAGACCGGCGAGAACGCCATCCTTGCGCAGAGGATGGCCAAGAGCCTCGGCTGAAGCGCGGCCTCAGATGTAGGAGGCTACGCCCACGGCCGACATCGCAAGGAAGCAGAGCGCGGCGAGGATCATCATCCACTTGGCCTTCCGAATAGAGTCGATCTTCTCGGTGACCTTCCTAGAGAGGAAGTGGGCCTGTCTCAGGCAGTCTTCGGCCTCCTGCTCGAGCAGTTCCTCGGTGGTGGACGACCGGAATGACGTGACCCAGTTTTCCCGTTCCTTCCGTGCGATGCTCTTGAAGAAGTGCCTAGAGTCGAGGTCTGCCGAGGACCCCGCGCTTTCGTCCCTCGGTGCCCCCCTCCGGAGATAGAGCCTGGGGCTCATCGCCTCCAGGATGACCGTGGTCCCGCACACCAGGAAGAGGACGTAAGCTACGAACAGCGTCGAGACCAGGTCCAGCTCGTAGAACGGCTTGCCAATCCTGTTCCCGATGAAGGCGGAGAACGCTATCGTTGCGCCTACCGTGAGGAACGACATGGAGTAGAGCATCCGGCCCACTTTCTCGTCCTCGTGGCTCGAGCTGTCCACCACGTCGTCGAGGATCGACTTCGCGAGCGCGGCCTTCGTCCGCATCTCCTCGACATCCGGCCCCGGCAACGCCTCCGCCACTAGCCGTGGTGTAATTAACCTGACTTCTCTCACTTTACGGCGACGAGCAGCTGGGACGCGGCGGTCCCCTTGAAGAGGTACAGGTCGGACTCGGGGACGCCGGACTTCCTCGCGTGCTCGAGGAGGGACGGATGGTCGACCCTAGCTCTGGAGAACCCCGCCCGCAGCGCCGTGTCCACGAGCTCGTCGTCATCATAGAAGTGGAGGCGACTCGCCACAGGTTCGGGCGCGGCCGGAGTCCCTTTCAGCTCCTTTGTGCCTGTGAATAAGACAAACCTGCCTCCGGAGACAAGGACCCTGGACACCTCCTTGAAGGCCTTGAGCGAGTCCGGGATGAAGAACAGGACGCCCGTCATGACCGCGCAAGTGAACCTTCCGTCGCCGAAGGGAAGCCGCCCTGCGTCGCCCAGCGATATGTCGAGCTTCCGGGCGGAGATCGACTCGGCGTTCACCTCCGATGACAGCCTGACCATGTCGGGGCTGTGGTCTATCGCCGAGGCGCTGCATCCGCTCTTCAGAGCCTCATGCAGGAACGCGCCCCCACCGCAGCCTATCTCGACAAGCCTGTCGTTCGGGCTCAGTGAAAGGACGTCAAATATCGCGAAGAAGTTGGGCCAGTGGTAGGTAGGGTTCCTGTAGAATCCGCCGGAACGCGCACCCGAGGGCCGCCTCGCCGACCTGTCGGTGAGCCATTCTCCCAACGCCTTCGTGGAAGCGGCCGAGAGCATGGGCGAAACCGCCTCCCGAGAGAACCAGCCGAGAACCTCTCCCTGATCTCCTCCCAGCACGTCCCCCCACCCCGTCAGCTCCAACGAGACCGCAGTCTTCCCGTCGCGAGCAGCCACGGTGATCACGACCTCGCTTTCGGCTCCCTTCTCCCAGCTCTTGGGGCGCCAAGCGACCGCGACCCTTCTCCCCGGGACCCACTCCTTGACCACGCCCACCTCGACGCCGGACTCCACGACCTTGCATCCTGCCGACCTCCCCTCGAGGCTGAGCCCCCTGTCTCCGAGGGCCATGGACAGCTCGTCGACCAGGACCTCGAAGGCCTTGTCCGGAGGCAGCGAGACGTCGATCTCCGCGCGCAGGTCGTTCATATGCGCCCGCCCGTCGCGGTCCCTCTTTAACGTCCCCCATACTCCGTCGGGGCGTCGCGTCGGCCCAGGTAGGCCGGATAAATACCGGCCCTCCTCGGCCAAAGGTCAGATGTCCTCGTCGGCTCAACCTGGGCGCATAATGGTCGCCGTCGACGGGTCGGAGAGGTCGCTCAGGACGGCGCAGCGAGCCATAGAGTACGCCAGGCTGATGGGCGGGTCGGTCGTGATGGTCCACGTGATCCAGCTTCCAGAGTATCTCTCCGAAGACGTCCTGAAGAGGATGAGCCAGGAGCTGGCGAAGAGGGCGGAGAGCGTGTTCGTGTCGGCCGTCAAACTCGCCGCGGACTCGGGAGTCAAGGTCGAGACAAAGTCGCTGGAGGCGACCGGCTCGGTGGTAGCCGCGATCTGCGACGCGGCGAGCTCTGAGCGCATCAGCCTTCTGGTCGTCGGGACGAGAACGACGAGAGACGTCACGAAGCTGATGCTCGGAAGCGTGGCCGAAGGAGTGATAGCGAGGGCGAAGTGCGACGTGCTCGTGGTGCGGTGAGCGCACTGCCTGCCTGGAGATAGGTTCCCAAGGGGCGATGTGTATGGACAACCCGATAGTGATCAAGAACAGGGAGCAGCTGATGTTCATGCTCTGCGAAGCTGCGACGCTCGAGCACATGATAATGTGCGAGTATCTGTTCGCGTCCTTCGGCCTCAAGCGGAGCGTGTCGGAGGGGATCACGCCGGCTCAGCTCGAGGCGATAAAGAGGTGGGACAGGGTGATATCCGACGTAGCGGAGCAGGAGATGCTCCACCTGTCGCTGGCGAACAACCTGCTCACCGCCATAGGCGGCTCCCCATACTTCGGGCGGCCGAACTTCCCGTACAGGTCGAGGTACTTCCCGTCGAACGTCTCGCTGGCCCTCCTGCCTCTGAGCGAGACCTCGCTGCGCTACTTCCTCTTCCTGGAGCGGCCCGAGGCGATGGCGATAGAAGACGTCCCCGGCTTCCAGAGCGTCATGGCGGGCCCCGTAGGAGGGAAGGTGGTCCCCGAGGGGCAGGAGTTCGCGACAGTCGGCCAACTCTACCGTGGGATAGAGGAGGGGTTCAAGTTCCTGGCTGAGAGCTATGGCGAGAAGCAGCTGTTCATAGGCAACGCGCACGACCAGGCCACGGAGGAGTACTACGGGTGGAAGGAGCTGACGCCGGTGACAGACCTCCCCTCCGCGATGAAGGCGATCGAAACGATAATCACGGAAGGCGAAGGCGCCAGAGGGAACTGGCAAGAGGCCCACTTCGGCAAGTTCTTGGGAGTGCTGAACGAGTTCAAGAAGATGAAGGCGGAGGACCCGAGGTTCGAGCCTGCGCGCCCCACGCTGGCCGCCTACGTACGCCCGCCGAGCGACGTGGAGGCCCCGGAGCTGATTGACGACGAGCTGACGGCCGGCATGTCGGACCTGTTCAACGCGTCATACGAGGTCTTGCTGCAGGTCCTCAACAGGTTCTTCCTCCAGACGGAGACCACGAAAGACGGCCTTAGAGTCCTGAGCGAAATCTCGATAAGGCTGATGGTGACTGTGATAAAGCCCCTCGGGACCACAATCACAATCCTGCCGATGGGTCGACACAGACCGGGGATAACCGCGGGCCCGACGTTCGAGATGTACCAGATGAACTATCTTCTCCCCAGAGGTCAGGCCGCCTGGATAATCTTGCGGGAACGGCTGCTTGAACTTGCGGCAAGCGCGTCTGAGCTCTCGAGGAGGCCTGACTGCCCGAAGATCCTCCTGGCCGTCCAGAGGACGCTGGGCCTGATGGCGAAGTCCCTCGAGCCGTTCGCGGGCGTCTGAGGCCAGAATCGGCCCGGATTGGACGAAGTTCGCTCGCGCTCTATCCTCCCTTCAGGTCTGCAGCCGGAATCGGCGTCCCCGCGACGCGCAGAGGAAGTCCGGAATATTCGCTGCGACGAGCCTACCCCGGAAACAGGCCAAGAGTGACACGTCGAGCCTCCCGGCATTCTGGCAGAGAGCTGGCCAGGCGATAATCTCGCCCGGCGTGTCCAAAGGAGTGCGGCGCTAAGATTGACGTCGCCGTCCTTCCATCGTCGCGGTTGCTTGGATTTCAGTTTGCGGTAACCTCTGGCGATGGGAAAGTTCAATCGCCGCCGTTTATGGAAAAATCTGGGACGGCCTCGCTTGAAGACCTCGCCCCTCCGACCCAACAACGGCCTGCGGGGCGCATAATACCAGAAAAAACCCGATTTGGGGCTCCTTGCGAGCGCTTAAATATCAATTCGGGCGAATTGGTGGCGAGGGAACTCGCAGTGGTAACAGGATACTGCGTCTACGAAAAGAAAAAGAACCGGGAGATCAAGAATCCCAAGCAAATCAAACTGAAGAACGGCAGGCCCGCGATCAAAGGCACATGCGCCTCGTGCGGCAAGGCCATCTTCAGAATTGGTAAGCTGAAGTAGATTCT